>JAMONY010000018.1 GCA_027066325.1 Helicobacteraceae bacterium
GTGGATCTTCTATAACAACGCTATAAGCTACTGCATTGCCATCATTGATCCAGACCATTTTCCACTCAACTACTGGCCAACCATCTGCGTTAAATGTTTTGATTGCACTTGGAGGGTCAAATACATTAGCATACCCTATACCAAAATCAATATCGACTATATTCTCTCCAGCTACACTTACACTAAGTATACCATCTGCTAACCCATCATTACCGTTACCTAGAGAGTTGATATTCTCTCCGATATTCATCCAGCCTGCTGGAAGAGCTGGTGCAGCAGAACCATTGGCATCTGTGCCTAGAGCTATAGCATAGGTTGTATTTGGAGAAATTCCATCACTTCCGTTAAAGTCATAACTTCCATCTGCTGCTATTGGTGTTACTGCCAAGATAGTTCCATTTGCATCTAGCAGTGTTGCATAGAGTGGAGTGTTAGCAGGATTGTAAATAGGTGAGCCGTTAATAGCACTATCTCCATCACTATCACTAAATACATTACCGCTAATCATAAGCCCAGTAAACGGCATAGTTACAGTAGCAGGATCTGAGACCACGCCATCTGCATCTGTTGTTGTATAGTCAAATACTACTATCTGATCACCATCTATAGGATCTACTGTTAGTAGAGTAGGATCAAAGCTAGTTATGGTGAAGTTTGCATCTGTAATCTCTACACCATTGTAGTACAGAGTTGCATTTGTAGGTAGTGTAGTGATAGTCACTGTAGTAGGAGTGCCATCTTCTAAATCACTTACATTTAGATCAGGTACTTGTACTTGTGTAGTGCCTCCAGGGTTTAACTGTGAAGGCTCACTTACATCAAACGCTTCTGGTTTTTTGTTTATACCTAGATCTATTAGTGGGATACTATTTGTAACTACCGATACAGAGATCATACCATCAGGTGTACCATCGTTGCCTGTTGGGCTTGCTGAGTTTATATTCTCACCTGTATTGTTCCAGTTAGCAGGTAGATCTGGTGTAGCAGAGCCTGCTGGATTTGTACTTAGGGTTATAGTGTAAGTTGTATTTGGAACAACTCCATCTGTCCCGTTAAAGTCATAACTTCCATCTGCTGCTATTGGTGTTACTGCTAAGATCGTTGTGTTGTCATCTGCTAGCAGTGTTGCATAGAGCTGTGTGCCATCTGGTGAGCTTATGGTTGTACCATTTACATCACTATCGCCGTTGCCATCGTTGAAGATGTTACCGCTAATCATAAGCCCAGTAAACGGCATAGTTACAGTAGCAGGATCTGAGACCACGCCATCTGCATCTGTTGTTGTATAGTCAAATACTACTATCTGATCACCATCTATAGGATCTACTGTTAGTAGAGTAGGATCAAAGCTAGTTATGGTGAAGTTTGCATCTGTAATCTCTACACCATTGTAGTACAGAGTTGCATTTGTAGGTAGTGTAGTGATAGTCACTGTAGTAGGAGTGCCATCTTCTAAATCACTTACATTTAGATCAGGTACTTGTACTTGTGTAGTGCCTCCAGGGTTTAACTGTGAAGGCTCACTTACATCAAACGCTTCTGGTTTTTTGTTTATACCTAGATCTATTAGTGGGATACTATTTGTAACTACCGATACAGAGATCATACCATCAGGTGTACCATCGTTGCCTGTTGGGCTTGCTGAGTTTATATTCTCACCTGTATTGTTCCAGTTAGCAGGTAGATCTGGTGTAGCAGAGCCTGCTGGATTTGTACTTAGGGTTATAGTGTAAGTTGTATTTGGAACAACTCCATCTGTCCCGTTAAAGTCATAACTTCCATCTGCTGCTATTGGTGTTACTGCTAAGATCGTTGTGTTGTCATCTGCTAGCAGTGTTGCATAGAGCTGTGTGCCATCTGGTGAGCTTATGGTTGTACCATTTACATCACTATCGCCGTTGCCATCGTTGAAGATGTTACCGCTAATCATAAGGTTTATAAATCCAAAGTCAACTGTCATATCACCATTTGCATCAATAGTAGCATCATCTAGTGTGCCACCTTGAGATAGCTCTGCTCCTGTTGGCTCACCACCTATGCTAAGGTTTATGTCTGGTGATCTTACAGCTGCTCCTGAAGATGTCTGAATACCATTGCTATCTCCATCCATATTGTCATCAACTGCAATTGGGTTAGATGAACTTGTAGGTGCAGTAGCTGGTGGTGTTGGTATATAGATAAAGTATTCGCCTGCGACCAATTCTCCAAAGAAGTAGTTTCCATCTGCATCTGTGATGTTTGTATCTACTGGTGTAGCGGTTGTAGGGTCGTCACCTTTATGAAAAATCTGCACGCTAACACCTGCTATGCCGCTATCTGCATTATCTTGTAATCCATTGTTATCTTGATCAAAATATACAGTTGAGCCTATAGACACCGTCTCTACAAAACCAAAATCAACTGTCATATCTCCACTTGCATCTAGTATGGCATCATCTAGGTTGCCGCCTTGCCCACTCTCTATACTACTGTTTGCTTCGCTGCCTGCTATCAATGAGATAATTGGTGAACTTACAGGATCTGCTGAACTCACCTGTATGCCGTTATCATCACCATCTACGCTATCATCTGCTGTATTGGTAACAGTTGAGCTAAGCGGTGCTATACTTGGAGGTGTTGGTATATAGATAAAATAGTCACTAGAGTTAAGATCGCTAAAGAAGTAGTTACCGTCTGAGTCTGTGATGTTTGTATCTATTGGTGTATCAATTGTAGGATCATCGCCTACATTAAAGATCTGTATAGTTACACCTGATATACCGCTCTCTATACCCATATCTTGTAGACCATTATTGTTATTGTCTCTAAATACAGTTGAGCCAATTGATGTTTTGTTGTTTACACCAAAGTCTATCAATGGTACATCTGCTATACCTACAGATACAGCGATAGCACCATCAAGTAGACCATCATCGCCTACAGGATTTACTGAGTTGATATTTTCACCTGTATTTGCCCACCCTACAGGTAGACTTGAAGCAGTAGACCCATTGGAGTCTGTACCCAACACAACAGTGTAGTCAGAGTTTGCTCTAACTCCATCATCTGTATCAAAATGGTAGCTTCCATCTAGAGCAATTGGCTTAACTGCTAAGATGCTTCCATTGTTATCTAGTAGTGTTACATATAGTTGAGTTGCTGATGGCGTATTGATAGGTGAGCCATCTACATCACCATTGTTATTTATATCATAAAATAGATTACCAGAGATTACTGGTGTCATCAGACCCGCATCTACATTTACAATATCTTCATCTGCTCCAAGAGCTATGGTGTCTGTTCTGTTGTTAGTCTGATTAACATCTGAATCTGCATCATCACTACCACCTTGGTCTTGAGATGTTATTATGTAACCATTTGGTGGAAGAACCTCTACGCTATAATTGCCCTCAACTAAATTTGGAAAATTATATAGACCGCCACCCGCTGTTACTGTAGTAGCGATTAGAGTATCTGTCTCATCATATAGATTTACCGTTACGCCATCTGCTCCGCTCTCATTGGCATCTTGTATACCATTGCGATCTGTATCGAACCAGACTTTATCACCTATAGAGCTAGCATAAACTCTTGCTGTTACTATATTGGATAAAATACCATCTAGTAGTGAGTTGCTTGTATTTTTTGCTGTTGCTCCAGCAGAGTTTGAGTAGGTATCTGCATCTGCATTGTCCATAGTTGAGAATACAAGATTAACAAAACAGGTGCCAGAAGCGTTCATATCAACACCTCTTGTACGCACCGCTGTAATATCTGCATTGCTAAATCCACATGCAGCAGCTGGACCAGCTGTAGTTCCTTGACACCAGATTGCTTCAGGTGTGCCATCTACTTTAGTATTTGATAACGCAAGTGGACTTATATTAAGTGGTCCAGCAGCATTTGTAAACCAATACTCTACTCCACTTGCATCACAATCATCTGGACTATTTGGATCAAAAGTAACACTATCTAACTCAAAAGAGCCACTATAGTTTGTTGGCTCATTTGGAGCAGTTGAGCGATCTAACGCAACATCAACTCCTGCTTGTGGAGAAAAAGTAAAGCTACCATTAACACCATCACCATTAAAAGGTATAACATCTATTATGTCTAGATCGTGAAGAGGTGCTGAAGATCCATTTCTAATGCCAACTTTAAACTGCATCCAGTTTAGTAGAGAGTTTTTATTGACTTCATGTAGTGGCGTTTGCACACTTTTTACTATAAGTAGCGCAGATGGAAAACCATTAGATACATTTGCATTTGCAACTCTTTTTGATGAGTCGCTCAAATCTGCTGATGAAGATATCTGAACATAGTTATTTAAAATGCCTGAAGGTGCCTCTACTGATACTACTGAGTTAAACTCAAGTGGCGCAAAGAGTGTGCCTGTTGCATGAGTGCCAAGATCCCACACCAAAATACTCTCTTCTCCAGTTCCTCCATTAAGAGTTCCACATGGATAACCCTCTGCTACAATATCTGGCACATACAGATTACAGTTTGTATCTGTTGCTAGATAGAGTGTTGGTTCTGGATAAGGCGTTGATAGTGCTCCATAAGTACCTGAAGTAGAGCCTGCCTTATAGTCTAATCCTCTTGGCAATAGATCAGCTACAACAACACTACCTGTCTCACTTCCTGCTCCATCTATGGTAAATGATGGAGTTAGCGTTACATTAACCTCACTACCCAATGAGACTGCTGTTGGTTGCATGTCTTTTAAAACTCTAACTTTTGCTCGTTGCAAGATTAGTCTATCGCCACGAGACCCGCCATGAGCTGATGTTGAGTCTCTTGGTTCGTATGTTACAGCTTGATACTGATCACTTACTATGCCACTTCTATATGTTCCATAATTCACAAGCAGAGTGTTATTTGGGATTGGATTTCCACTTGTCAAATAGTTAGATCGTGCCTTATGTTTGATGCGCGCTGTTAAGCTCTTCTCTACTGGTAGATTAGACGCAGATACTCTTACTTTAGAGACACCAGTACCTGCTGCTGTTGCTGCAGCTTGCGCTGTAACAAAGTCTGGGTACCAGACGATACTGCTATCATTACACTCTGAAGCCACTACATTACCTGCTGGCAAATTTGGGTCTGGAGGCCATGAGCCAACATATCCAATAGCATAGCTTACATTGATATCTGGTAGAGTATGTGAGGAGTTATAGTTCAGATCTACAGCATGGATGGTATCATCAACATATGTTGCGGGATCATCAGATGATGGATTAAGGATGCTCATCTCAAAAGTCTCAACATCGATCACATCACACACCGCAGGGTTTGCTATGTCTACTCCACCAGTATTGTTATATATAAGGTATGTACCCCAAACGCTACCTGGAGTTACAACTCCATCTCCCGATCTATATCCAGCAGCCTCATAAGGATAGAGCGACCAACTACCGCCACCCCACTCAGCTATCTGATCAGGTCTATCACTCCACCCTTTTCTATAACTTTTATCAAAAGTCCCTCTTTCGGTATAGAGTGTTGTAGCATAACAGTTATCTTTTTCACTCTCTTGTAGACCATTAAAGTTGTCCGCTCCAGAGATACTTGTAACATTAAAATCTGTGATACAGTTTTTTGTTAACAAAGAGCCATTATCGGCTATGGTATTGATGTCACCATCAGCCCCAGCTTCTATATCGGATAGAGGTATAAATACTTTCATGGTTCCAATAGCTGCTATCTTTCTGTTGACTGGAAGAAGAGTGCCAGTACGGCTTTTTATTGGTGCGTTATTGAGTGTGCCATCAATGCCACTAATACTCACAGCTACACTCTGTCCAGTTGGTGTACAAGAGACTGTCATACCATTGTCTGGTACAGGAATACCACGATCTGGATTTGCCACATCATAGCTAGAACTTGAGTATGGATCGCTACTATTAGAGTAGTAGTCCATAGTACACGGATTGGTTGTAGGAGCAAACTTAAAGTGTGATTGCCAAGTTACAAGTTCAGCATTTGGTGAGATCTGGCTTAAATCATCTATAAAACTCACAGCAGCATTAGTACCACCCGCTAGAGCCTCATGACCTAAAAATGAGTTAATAGGGCTATCTGTCTCATTTTCAACCTCATCAACTTCTATGAAAAACTGATAGTAGACTATGAAGCCTGTCTCATTTGTATTTGGATTTAGCTTGCCATACGATATAGCATATAGCCCCTCGTTGAATGATTTGTCTATGTTCCATCTTGGAGATGCTGTAACCTTTATGAGGTTTGCGCTATTTCCATCTTCAACACCATCTACTAAAACACCTGCAGATCCAGTTGGCTCTGAGATACTAAAAGAGATATCTCCAGGGACAGTTCCATTTGGAACATCACCCTCTACTTTGACATTAAATGGCATAGTTTCACTATAAGATCCTACATTATTTGCATCAAAATCTTTGCGTACACAACTAATGGTTCTCTTATCTGCAGATAGCGTACTAGTAGCCGCATCACAAGCACCAGGAATACCATCCCAGACAAACCCTACAGGTAGAGTTCCTGTTAAGTTTGCTTCATCTACTCTAGTGCTAGCATTTTGATCTAGCCAGCTATATTTTGCTTGAACAACAAAACTATCGTTAGTTCTTACTATCAGGTCTCCTGTATAGAAGTCATCTGAAGGATCACCTGTTCCATTGTCATTGTATCCAGCGTCCGCAGACATATCACACCCTGCTGTAAGATTGGCATATGTGTTAACTGCTGGACATATATTGCGTCCATTAACAGTATCGCCAACACTATTTAAGTTACCTGATAGCCCACCTGTATCTCCGTAGAGCGTTGTTAGCGTAAGCGTAGCAGCTGAAAAACTCAGTGTGCCATAAAGTAGTGCAAAAATTGCACCTATCAACCTCAATCTCTTCATGTAAAACCTACCTTTCTAGAACAAACTTGACAATCTTTTAAACCTATAATTATAACAAACTAAAACTTAAACTATATTGGTGTTTACTTTTTATTGGCACTTTGATGGTAGTTCAAATCAATATAGACCTATGTGCCAACTCCCACTACCGCTATAGCTTGCCACATACTCTTCTCTATATCTATCTGAACTCATAGCTACAAGTGAATATGAGAAATCTACTACTTGAAGTAGTAACTTATCTCTATCTATAATCTTAATTTTTCTAATGCGTTTGTTGCTATCTAGCAGATCAAAAAGCTTGATGGGTTTTTGATCTGCACTATCTA
This sequence comes from Helicobacteraceae bacterium, assembly GCA_027066325.1. Classification (GTDB taxonomy): domain Bacteria; phylum Campylobacterota; class Campylobacteria; order Campylobacterales; family Sulfurimonadaceae; genus Thiomicrolovo. Next base: position 7,201 of record JAMONY010000018.1, read on the forward strand.
TGGGTATAGCGTAAAGAGATGGCTCATACGCACTTCCTGCTAACAAAACTCTACCATGATCTGTATCAGCAAGAGTGATCGTAAATGCATCAAACCCATCTATCTGGTCTATAACCTCTCTGCTCTCTAGATCTACATGCATCACTCTGCCAGCTTGAGTACTGTAGCTACTCTTATCTATAGCAGATACCCATAGACTTCTATCTTGGCAATCAAACAGAACCGATATGATCCCAAATGGATTTGATCTAGCAGGCTCCACACTATCAAAATGCATAAAAACAGATAACTTTGCACTTTTACTATCTAGTTTATAGAGATTTTTTTGAAGATCAAAAGTGTTCTCTTTAATGCTTATAAAAGGCATTGGTGCCAAATAGATATCACCACTATCACTAAGTGTGTATGTACCAAAGTGTCCATACTGACCCCACTGTTTACTATAGAGTGAGTCTTGACCATGTATAAAGGCTATCCCTTTAAATCTCTGCTGAGACAGATCTATCACTACTGAGCGCGCTACTTTTGGATTGTCAAAAAATTGCGGGGGTTTTGAGCAGTTTTTGGGTCTACTTAAGCCCTCTATGAGCTCTGAAGTGCTCTTTTTACTTAGCTCTACATAGATAAACAGTCCAGCTACCGCCACAAGTGCAACTACAATTGGTAGATACCTTCTCATCTGCTATCTACCATTATAAGCTCTATCCCCACGCTACAAGGCCACTCTTGCACCTCAAAATTACCGCTACTGCCCAACTGCGTATCTGCCCAACACTGCTCTTTTGACTCTTCGCCTGAGCTTTTTATGCGTGGCACATGCCATATCACCATATCTTCTATCGGCTCATCTGTATCTATAAACTGCTCCACCCCATCATTATCAAGATCACAACATGAGCCTAGAGTAAGTAGATCTATATCACCCTCACTCTCTTTAAAGGTAGTGATATGTGTTGTAGAGTTAATCTTGTTATCTGATCTAAGCAAAGAGATAGAGTAAGTTGTGCTATCACTCTTGACCTGATAGGGTGTTTTATAGTCTGGCAAGTCTCTTATGGTCTGCTCTGTATGCAAAATAGCAGAGTCGCTAAGTCTATGAAGAGTCTCACCACTACTAGCTAGATCTATGCGAAATATCGGTCTATACAAGGCACTCTCTCCACATCCTCTTCCTATATTGACACCAACTGTGGCAAATCTTCCATCATCATAAAATAGAAACCTGTTCTCATAACGGTAGTTGCATGCTAGTGGCCATTTTGGGTTGCGAAAATCTTGTACTAGATAGAACCCTACTCTCTCACCTCTCTCGTCTAACAGATCTCTCACCTGTGGAGAGTTAAATGCCAACACAACAGAAGTGGAGAACATAGGGCACCCCATAGCATCGTTATACCCAAACAGATAGCCATCATCAACCTCAACAAACTCTACTCTTCTACTACCTATATACGCTTCCGTCTGCTCATCTAGCAGTTGTGATGAGAGCTGTTTGTAGCTCACATGCCAATCTACTATCTTTGCTGACTTAACCATACTAGTGCCATTAAAACTGACATCTCTTACCTCAAGACCATCAGATAGCGTAAGTCTATAGCGCAGACTCCAACTGCCTCTTCTTAAGGTGGTCTCTTTTTTACAGTACTCTTGCATGATATGTCTATTTTGAAGTACTCTCTCTGAGATACAAGCAGGGGTACTACTCTTTCCAACCCCTGCCCATTTTGCTGCTACTAACTTGAGATCTGTAAGATCTATGATTGCCCACAGAGCTCTTTGTTTATGATGATCTGTAATTGTTGGTGCTACACACAGATGAGACGACTTCTCACATATAGAGCCAACTAATGAGCCTTTAACATTTGCCATTGAGATATCTTTGCTCTTAATAGCGCCTACCTCCCTCTCTATCTCTGGTGCATTTAGAGTGATTGCTTGAGCAATGCGCTTGAGGCGTAGACTGATATCTGGCTTGCTGCTGGGGTATCTGCTGACCGATAGAACTTCTCTGTTATCTACATCTACTATCGCTTTTGTGGTTGTATCGGTTGCGAAGTTGTACTTTGTAGCCTCATAACACTCTGTATCATCACAAAGCAGTGCATCTTTACTACTCAAAGAGCCTATAAGTGCTGCTCTTATGCTCATCATGTCATTATGCATAATAGCGCCATCAACTCTAGTATCAGCTAAAAATTGCTCATCTTTTAAGATCACCTCTTGAGCAATCTTAGCATACGCATCAAGCTCATCTGATCTAAGGGGCAAAACAGTTCTATTGCTCTCATATAGCTCTTTAAGATCTTGTAGATACTCTTGTACTATATCTATCTTGGCATAACTTTTAGGAGGGTATTGTGGTAGTATGATCTGCTCTTTTAAAGATACTTCTGATAGATGTTTATCTGATGAATTATCTAAAGAGAGAGAGTAGATAAGTGCTGCTATGCTACCTACTATAACGATAAATAGTGCCATTTTGTTCTCGCGACTCATCTACACATCCATTATGAGATAGTATGGCGCTCTACTCTGTATGGAGAGTACAATAAAGAGCGTGCATGCCACAATTAGTGCAGTAATTATAGCCAACTTTACCCTAAACTCTTTGTGACTATAGAGTACAACTAGTGGAGTTATGGGGCTAACAAGAGCTAGTGCTAAAAACATATGCCACGCCCTAAATCCATAAAGCAGATCAAATGTCACAGTAGCAGAAGCTACTACTAGAGCAAACAGAACTTGCATATACCATCTATACGGTGTTGTGTGTGGATCTGTTAACATCAAAAGTACAAAAAGCAAAAAAGAGATAGAGTAGAGCCTATAGAGTAGATCTTCAAAAACCAAAGCAGGATCATAACTGACAACAAACAGATATTCAAATACTAGATAACTAAGAGTAAAAACTAGAGGAATAATCCACCTTGAGGCTCTATAGAGTATGGCAACACTCATGCCAAGCACCACAAACATAAGCCATAACTCATCACCCAACTGAGCTAAAAGCAACTGCGCATCATCATAAAAGAGCCATAGCGCAATTAAGATGGCAAAATTTGATGGATTAAAAAAGTGATGGTTAAAAACGCGTAAAAATTGCTTTTGAGTAAGCGCGGCAGCTATAAGCAGAAGATAGATCCATAGCTCATCAGCTCTTAGCACAAGAAGCACTCCAAGTGCTGTGCTGACACAAGAGAAGCTTACAAAACTCAATGAGCCATCTCTAATGAAGAGCAATATATGCTCATAAGCTATAGCAAACAGTAGCACAATAACTATGTAGAGCCATGTTAGATGCACATAGAGCAACAACTTGCCTATAAGCAGCAGTGTTATAAGGTTGAGTGCTTGATGCTGCTGTAGAGTTACAATTATGCCACTCCAAGAAGATGTAGAGCTACAACAAAGAGTGCTGCAGGTGCTATAAAGCGCAAACTAAAGTACCAGATCTCAAAAAACCTACCAAGCTGAGGCTTCAAGACCGCTTCAACTTGAGAGCGTCTCATCACAAACCCTACAAAAATAGCCATCATCAAGCCACCAAGTGGCAACATAATAGAGGCGGTAATAAAATCAATCCAGTCAAACAGGTTTTTACCGCCCCAAGTAAGAGTCTCTTTAAACTCACTACTACCTGAAAGTATCACCACTATACCTATAAGATAGAAAAATAGTCCCATACTGATAGATGATTTTAATCTACTCATCTTAAACTTATCAATCCCTATTTGAACCATAGGCTCAACAAGTGACACAGCAGATGTTAGCCCAGCAAAAGCGAGCGCAAAAAAGAACAGTACGGCAAAAACAGTCCCAATCGTACCCATCTCATAAAAGACAGCAGGAAGTGAGATAAAAACAAGCCCTGGACCAGATGATGGTTCAGCTCCATACTCATATAAAAATGTAAAGAGCATAAGTCCTGCAACTAGTGCAATACCAGTATCTAAGGCAACAACTATAAGAGTATTGCTCACAAGATTGCTATTTTTTGGTAGTGAAGCTGCATATGTTAGTAGTGCGCCCATACCAAGTGATAGTGTAAAAAATGCATGTCCAACTGCTGTTACAAATGCTTCTGAATTAAGCTTGCTCCAATCGGGCATAAACATAAAATCTACCGCTTTAGAGAATCCATCAAGGCTTAGAGCATACAAAAACATACCACCAACTATAACAAATAGAAGTGGCATAAGTACCATATTTAGACGCTCAATACCACCTTTTATGCCACGAGCTACCACTGCGCTAATAAGCACAAAAGCTACTGTATGAAAAAAGATTTGGGTTAAGATGCTAGAGTCGATCATCTGGGTAAAAACACTCTTTGCCTCATCAACAGATGCAGGCAGAGATGTGAGTGCTACAAAGATGTAGTTTAAGATCCACCCAATAACAACAGAGTAAAATGTCATGATCAACAGTCCAGCCATAGCCATAATAGCCCCTGCTAACCAAAAAGATTTGTGAGTTGACGAGATCTTAACAAATGAAGAGGCAGCATCAGAGCGACCAAGATAGCCTATAAGTAACTCCGCTATCATTACACTAAAACCAATAAGCATAACAGTGATAAGATAGACAAGCACAAAAGCACCGCCACCATACTCACCAGCGATATAAGGAAACTTCCAGATATTGCCAAGCCCGACCGCACTACCAGCTGCTGCTAAGATAAAACCTACTCTACTAAATCTTGCTATTTTCACGCTTTTTCCTTAAATCTATTGCCTAATTATACTACAGTGTTATAAAAGTACCAATTGGCATTGACAATCTATAAAACTATCGCTATAATTTCGCCTCACTAATTAAGCAAGTTTTAGTTAGTTGAATAGGTCGGGGTGTAGCTCAGTATGGTTAGAGTACTTGGTTTGGGACCAAGGGGCCGAAGGTTCGAGTCCTTTCACCCCGACCACTTTTTTATCAATCTTTAATTATTTAACATGGTGAGATTAGCTCAGTTGGTTAGAGCACTGGTTTGTGGTGCCGGGGGTCGCGGGTTCGAGTCCCGTATCTCACCCCATTTACAACAACTAAAGATTGATAAAGCATAACAAAAGTGCGCCCGTGGCTCAACTGGATAGAGTATCGGACTTCGGATCCGACGGTTATAGGTTCGAATCCTATCGGGCGCACCACCTTATGTGCGTCCTTAGCTCAGCTGGATAGAGCAACGCCCTTCTAAGGCGTAGGTCAAAGGTTCGAATCCTTTAGGGCGTACCACTTTTATGACACAAAACGAACAAAGTCCGTTCTGTTACGATAACTCTGCGTTTACTTCAGCAGTAGGCTCAAATAGCTTGCTATTTCAAATACCGATATTTATTTATTTTTATGACACAAAACGAACAAAGTCCGTTCTGTTACGATAACTCTGCGTTTAGTTTGGCAGTAGGCTCAAATAGCCTCTTTAAACCTATCTCAACACCTTGATATCTGCTTTCATTTTAGCGCGCTCAAAGTACTCTTTAAGTCCCTCTTCTCTACTTTTTTCTACTATTTTTTCTGCTATTTTTGATCTTACTTTTTCAAACCCTGATCTGATTGGCATGGATTTTGACTTAAGATATATTGCGACAAATCCTCCATCTGGACCTGGCACTATTGGTAAAAATGTATCTGCCTTGGCACGACTTAGAGCAGCTGCTAGTTTAGGATTGATCTGCTCATAAAGTAAAATCCTCTGCTCTCTCTTAACAGATGGGACATTAAGCATAGGGGTTGTTATCTTTGCTCTGAGTGCATTTTGATCTAAAGAGCTATAGAGCACAACAGCAAACTCTTTTGAGTGAGAAAACTGATCTATGTGAGAGTTGTAATACTCCTTTAGCTGCTCCTCATCAGGCTCATCTACCTCACGCATAGCAATAGATCTGTAGAGTTTTTGCTTAACCATAGTAGAGTGTAGTTTGTCTCTAAACTCATCACTACTTAGCCCTCTTGACTCCCCAATAGCAGCATACAGTTCGGGTCTACTAAGACCATTTTGAGCAGCAATGGCATCTACTCTCTTATCTAGTTCTACTTTTCGTACCTCTATGTTGCGCTCTTTAACCTCCTGCTCCTCTAGCTTCTGCACCACAAGAGCATCTATCGCACTCTCTTTATCTATAGAGTACTCTTTCATCTTCTGTTCTACATCATACATAGTTATAGCACTACCATTAACTATAACTGAGATACCGTCTATGATCTGTGCACTAAGTACTCCTGCTAGAAGGCAAGCTACCACTAAAACTCTCTTCATGGACTCTCTTTTTTGTAAAAGTATATCTTAAACTGGTAAAGATCAACACTATTTTGGCAATAGTTTGCTAGAATTACACTCTTTAAAGAGAGGTGATATCATGATAACAACGCGTTTTGCTCCTAGTCCAACAGGCTATCTACACATAGGTGGTCTGCGCACAGCACTCCTATCGTGGCTTTGGGCTAGAAAAAATGGTGGTAAATTTATACTGCGCATAGAAGATACTGACCTTAAGCGAAATAGTGACGAGGCTACCAAAGCCATACTAGAGGCATTTAAATGGGTCGGACTCGATAGCGATGGTGAGATCTACTATCAGTCTAAGCGTTTTGATATATATAGACAATATATCGATCAACTACTAGATGAAAACAGAGCATACCGTTGCTACATGAGTAAAGATGAGCTAGATGAGCTAAGAGAGACCCAAAAATCTGCAAAAGAGCGTCCAAGATATGATGGAAGATATAGGGACTTTAACGGCACTCCTCCAGAAAATATAGAACCAGTCATACGGATAAAAGCTCCAACAAGTGGCACTATTACGGTTAACGATGGCATCAAGGGTGAGGTGGTTTTTAATGTAGATGATGTGCTAGATGACTTTATCATAGCGCGCTCTGATGGTACACCAACTTACAATTTTGTAGTGGCTATCGATGATGCTCTGATGGGCATCAATGAAGTCATAAGAGGTGATGATCACTTCTCAAATACACCAAAACAGATTGTAGTCTATAATGCGCTTGGGTTTGATCTACCTAAGTTCTACCATGTCCCAATGATACATAATGATCAGGGCAAAAAGCTATCAAAACGCGACGGAGCTACTGATGTTATGAGCTATAAGCAGATGGGATATCTTCCAGAAGCTCTGCTCAATTTTCT
>JAMONY010000019.1 GCA_027066325.1 Helicobacteraceae bacterium
ACATAGACCACAAGCACCCATTTTAAAAGGTTCATGAAGGACTTTTTTAAGCGGTTTGAACTTTTGAGGAAGATCTTCTAATCGTAAAAAATCAGCCTTTTTAGCCTTAGCTTTTGTATGCTGCAGACTTTTCTCTTTAATGAGCTCTTCTGATGTCATGGCTAAGGCTAGTTCTGTCTCTTTTTTTATAGTATCAAGCTTCTCTGCTTTGCTAACTGTGATACCTTTGCCAATATTTTTAACAATATCAGAGATATTGATCTCATTTAGCTCTTTATCAGTGATGGTAGCCTCTGTAGGATAGTATTTGTGTGAACCCTCCATGACACCAGTCAATACACTGCTTCCAATCCGCTCTATTCTGTCTAGTTTATCAGAAAATAAGTACAGTAAAGCAGCTATGCCAATAGCAATAGTGATTAGTAAAATAGCTATTTTTAATCTCATGTCTCTCTACCTTTATTGTGGCTGTTTGAACTCTTTGATTTTACAGTTTTGCACATGAATTTTCTCTCTTATGAGCTTCTTCTTATCTGAATGGTGCGGACTGTGGCATCTGTTACAGTTGATGGCATGTGTTGGGTAGGGCGATGGTGTATGACACTCAAAACATAACTCTTGAACAGTAGCAGTTAAGATAGCTGCTGGTTTTGATCTTTTTGGTGCATGGCATATCTGGCAAGCACCCATAGAGAATGGAGGGTGTACATAGCGCTTAAATGGTCTTAGTGCTTGTGGTAGTTCTGATTGGTCTATCTTGTCTGTTGAGCCAGTATGATTTTTGATATACTCAACGCTTACTGGTTCTGTAAAGATATGCTCATCTCCTTTTATGATATTGGAGACTACATTTTGATTTATTTTTATTAGTTTTGGAAAATCTATACTGCTTATGATTACTACAGCAATCACTAGTAGGAGCAGTATGACAACCATAAGAACTCTGTTATTTTTTATTTTGTCAAACATTTTTACGCCCTTTTTTATCTTAGATGGTACTGCTGCTGTTGTCCTCTTCTTGCTCATCTTCGTATTCTGTATCATTTGTTTCAATGTATGCACTGTAGTCTGGTTCATCAACTAGGTAGTTGTAGTAATCCTCAGTGTATACCGTTCCAATCTTATCAAGCTCTTTGCCAAGCTCAAAGTGACCCACATGTTTGTGGCAGTCTACACACATAGCTTGAGCTGGATGTTTATCAATTTTGATTTTTAGCTTACCTGAAAAGTATGCTTTGTGAGCTAGTAGAGCTTTTTTATTAGGTTTTGTAGCTCTTAAGAGATTTTCATGACAGTGTAGACAGCTGTTGTCGTATGTGAAGTGCCGTCTCTCTTCTCGTTTCTCTTCCCAGTCTATATTGTAGGTGTCAGAAGTGATCTCCATCTGCACATCATGCATTCCTGTTTTTGCTTTTTGAAACAGGTAGCCTATGAGCGAGCCGTGAGGTAGATGACAGTCTGCACATTTTGCTACAAAGCCACTTTTTCCAAAACCACCGTGTATGCTGTTGAGGTATGAGTTAGCCATAGGCTTCATCGAGTGACAAGAGCTACAAAAAGCTACACCAGATGTTGATTTTACTGCTACAGTTGTCGTATATGCGATAACTAGACCAGCAGCTACACATAACGCACCAAAGATAACCAGAAATTTAAAACCCCGTTTTGACCTAGAGCCTTCATCTTTTGTGTTACTCACAATAATCTCCTTATCATCGTATATTATCTTTTTAATAATGAACTCTTATGTAAAAGTTAACTTTACTATCTTTAAGCTTATAAAAATATAAAAACTGTTTTTTTATCTTTGATATAATGCCAAATATGAATGATTGGATAGTATTACTACAAAATGATGACACAATTGGTATCAAAAAACATATAGCATCTGGGGCATTGATAGATATCAAGAGCGAACAAGATGAGTCTCTGCTCTGTATCGCTCTTAGACTGCGCTGTTCTGATGAAACACTGAGTATTCTTGTTGAGAGTGGAGCTAGTCTTTTTGATAGAGACCTTGAGGGTGTTAATGTTCTAGAGGTGGCTATAACTTACAACAACTACTTTATAGCATCAAAAGCGATAGAAGCGGGCATAGATGTAAGTAGCACAGAGCGATTTAGTGGTTTTACACCTCTAATGGCAGCAGTCTGTTACAATAGATCTGATCTTGTTGAGTTGCTACTAAGACATGGTGCAGATTGTGGCATGAGAGATAGATTGGGTCTTGATGCTGTAGCGTATGCAAAAAAGACTCATAGAAAAAATATGTTAAAACTACTAGAGAGAGAGGTGTAGTGTGCAACAGATAAAAACAGTTCTTCTTTTAACATCACTTACAGTTATGTTTGTAATGCTTGGTGCATATTTTGGTGGTGCTATGGGCGCTATTATTGGGCTTGTTGTGGCTGGAGGTATGAACTTTTATGCCTATTTTTACTCTGATAAAATGATACTCAAGCACTACAATGCTGTGCCTATCACGCCTGAGCAGAATCCTAGACTACATAAGATTATAGTCTCATTGGCTCAAAAAGCTGATCTTCCTGAGCCTGCTATGTATATCATACATGACCAGACACCAAATGCTTTTGCAACTGGTCGAAATCCAGAAAATGCAGCTGTTGCTATAACAGAGGGTCTGCTTGAGATACTGGACGATAATGAGATAGCTGGAGTTATGGCTCATGAGCTCTCTCATGTAAAACATCGTGATATGTTGATATCTACAGTTGCAGCTACTATTGCTGGTGCTATTGCTATGATTGCTAATGTGATGCAGTTTAGTAGTATGTTTAGCCGAAATGGATCAAGAAACCCTATAGTCATGATAGCTTTAGCGATCATATTGCCACTTGCTGCATCTGTAATCCAGATGAGTATTAGTCGCTCAAGAGAGTTTATGGCTGATCGTGGAGCTGCGGAGATAACAGGACATCCAGAGTGGTTAGCTAGTGCACTCTTAAAACTTGAGAGTTACAATAGTAGAGGCTCTGTACGGGGTGCTACCCAAGAGAATGCTCATCTGTTTATCATCTCTCCTTTAAGCGGTAAAAATCTATCTTTTTCATCACTATTTAGAACTCACCCAACAACTCAAGATAGGGTGGAGAAGTTACAGGAGCTACAAGAGCAGATGGGCGGAGTCTCTAGTAGATCATCTAGTAGACATTATAGTTAAATATTAGCTATAATTGCGAAAAAATATAGGTTGAGCCATTGAGTAGAGTGTGGTACATAGTATTGTTGAGTGCTATTTTTGCGTTGCAGTGTAGCGCAAAAGATCTGCTCTACTACAAAGACTACTCTATATATGCCAACGATAGCTTAGATATGGCTATAGAGAAGCTAAGCGAAGAGCATAATGTTACAACTGCTAGCTCCATTATAGACTTTGAGGCTCACATTGGCAACAATAGTTACGATCTTGTTATCCTCTTTTTGCAAGATGAGCCACACGATGCAGATGAGTTTAGTCACTTTATATCGTATGTTGAAAGTGGTGGCAAGGTAATCTTTACTGATGCAAATAAAAAAGAGTCATGGAGTAGACTGTTTGATTTTCAGTATAGTGACCAAGATAACTACAATAGAGCACTACTAGTAAACAGAGATCTTAAAAACTCCTATGTCGATAGCGAGCTAGTACTGTATAATCCAGGATATCGCACCTACTCTATAGGTCTTAAGCCTCAAGGTAGAGTTTTGGCAAGCTATAGCGGAGGTGCTGCTATGTTGTGGATTAATGAGCAGACTATCATTAATGGCATACTATCAGACACTATGTTAGCCGAAGCAGATGCTAGAGCGGCTACCCAGACTAACAATATCTTTTTAGCACAGATCAATTTTCTACTATCTCCACCATCTAGTTATATCGCAGAAGTACCGCTACTCTTAGGCAATATTATGCCTGTGATGATGTTAATAGCAGCTCTTTTTTATATGAGCAATAGAAGGAGAAAAGGTGTCTAGTAGAGTATATGTTGTAGCTAAATTTAGACCAAAAGAGGGCAAGTTTTCTGAACTTTATGAGCGTCTTAGAGCGCTTGAGCCTTGCTCTTTAAGAGAAGATGGGTGTATTCAGTACAGAGTAACACATCAGATAGAGAGTGACTTTGCAACTGGAGATAGATCATTTCCGCTTCTATTTAATGAGATCTGGAGTACCCAAGAGAGCTTTGAGAGACACTGTCAACGCCAAGAGATAGTAGACTTTTTTGAGCAGGAGTGTTTAAATAGTGGTGGACTAGTTGCCGATTATGATGTTAGCCTATATGGCGATGAGATAGAGTAGATGATAGTTGGACTAGATGGAGTTGTTGAACGCAAAGAGCCACACTTTATACATCTAAATGTCAATGGAGTTATCTATGAGGTCTCTATATCTTTGCAGAGCTTTAGTGCCATCTCAACACAGAGCATCAGGCTTCACATATCTCATATTGTTAGAGAAGATGCAGAGTTGCTGTTTGGTTTTATTGAGATTGGCGAGAAGACTCTTTTTGAGAGACTTTTGAAGATTAGTGGTGTTGGACCAAAGGTAGCCCTTGCCATATGTTCTACATTTTCACCATCTAGTTTTGCAGATCTTATAGCCTCTAATGACATAGCTATGCTAAAAAAGGTGCCTGGTATCGGCCCTAAGAGTGCAGGAAGGATACTAGTAGAGCTTAGCGGGTTTGATACAGAACTCTTAAATAGCGGATCTTCTGAACTGCCAAAAGCCTCTAGCGAAGCTATGCAAGCTCTAGAGTCACTAGGCTTTAAGCGTAGCGATATCTCTAAAGTGTTAAACAAGTGTAGCTCTAAAGAGACAGCCTCTTTAGTTAAAGAGGCACTAAAAAAACTTCAATAAAGGTAGATGATGAAACTAGCGATACTATTTGGCGCAGCTAGCTATGAGCATGAGATAAGCATAGTTAGTGCTATTACTGTTAGTAAAAAGTTAAAACAGTTTGATTTAACTTATATATTTTGTGATACAGATCATCAGTTCTACCTCATAGATAGCAGCGCACTAAAAGCAAACTATTTCTCATCAAAAGGCTACTCTAGTGCACCAAAATTGCAACTTAGCATGGGCGCTTTTGTGCAGAAGAGGCGATTTAGTACCATTGAGCACACTATGCCAGTGTTAAACTTAATCCATGGCGGTGATGGTGAAGATGGTACCATAAGTTCGTTGCTAGAGTTCTACAAGATAGACTATATCGGTCCACGCATTGACGCATCTGTACTTAGCTATGATAAGCGATTGACAAAGATGTACGCTAAGAGTTGTGGCGTTAAGGTGCTAGAGCATGAAGAGGTGAGTGTTATGAGCAGCTTTGAGATTAAGACTCAGATGCCATTTATCATCAAGCCATCTAGACTAGGAAGCTCCATAGGTGTAAGTGTTGTTCGTGAAGAGAGAGAGCTCTACTATCATCTTGATGTTGCGCTAGAGTTTGATCAGAGTGTTATTGTAGAGCCGTTTATTGAAAATGTAAAAGAGTATAATTTAGCTGGCTATCGCTCAAAACGGGGCATTGTCTACTCTATAGTAGAGGAGCCTCAAAAGGGAGAAATACTGGACTTTGATAAGAAGTATCTTGATTTCTCACGAGAGTCTGAAGTTCAAAGTGCCCCTATACACAAAACACTCAAGAGAAATTTAGAGGAGGCGTTTGAGCGTATCTATAACACAATGTTTGATGGTGCGCTAATTCGGTGCGATTTTTTTGTAATAGATGATGAGATCTATCTCAATGAGATCAACTCAGTTCCAGGATCTATGAGCTCTTATCTATTTGAAGATTTTGGACTCTGCGTGCAGGAGTTACTTGTTGCGCTACCTAAGAAAAAAGAGATCAAAATAGAGTATCAATACATCAACTCTATCAACAGTGCAAAAGGCAAATAGTGGCACTTAAAAGTTTGGAGTATAGAGGTGAGTCGATCTGCATAAGTTATGAGCTGTGTAATCTAGAAGCCTCTAAGGATCTACTATTTTTACACGGCTGGGGCTCATCAAAAGAGCTTATGAAGAGTGCATTTGGCTCAACTTTACAAGAGTTTAAACACATATATATAGACCTAAGTGGATTTGGAGGCTCAAAAGTCTCTCAAGTGTTAACTACTTTGGATTATGCTCATATCGTGAAGATATTTTTAGACTCTATAGGCTCACGGCCACATATGATAGTTGGTCACTCCTTTGGTGGTAAAGTGGCAACCTTACTTAATCCAGCTAGGCTAATTCTGCTCTCTTCAGCAGGTATACAGTGGAAGAAACCCCTTAAGGTGCGCCTAAAAATAGCTCTCTTTAAACTACTAAAACCACTTGGTATCTCAAAGTTTAGATCTTGGTTTGTTGCTAGTGATGCTGCTGCTCTTACTCCAAATATGTATGAGACATTTAAAAATGTTGTAGATGAGGATTTTGAGTGTGAGTTTGCAAGCTTTAAAGGTAGGGCGCTTCTGTGTTGGGGCGGTGATGATACAGCTACTCCTCTTGCAAGTGGCAAAAAGATAGACTCTCTTATGGAGGATAGCTCTTTAGTAGTTTACAAGGGTGATCACTACTTTTTCTTAGAGCACAAAAAGGCAGTAGCAGAGCAGATTGAGAGGTTTTGTGGTGAGTGATATAGCACTGTTTATAGTAAATCTCATAACCATAACAGCTCTTGGATTTTACCTGATCTTAAACTTACAGTGGTATAGTTATAGATTATATAGAGTAGTTCTAAAACATCATAAGATTTACTGGCATCTACTCTACTTTATAGCCCCAATAGTTGCCTATTTTACTCTTGGTAAGCTCTTCTATATAGCCCTACTGATCTATCTTGTAGCTCTTGTGGTTTGGTATAGAGGAGTTGACAAGAAGCTTGTATTTACATGGAGAGTTAAGAGATTTTTTATCTTATTGATCTCTATGTCGATCTTGTTAAATCTACTCTGTATAGCCGTCTTAGAGTGTGAGATGTTACCACTTGTGCTGCCTCTGATATTGAGCTATCTGCTCTCATGGGCGATTGAGAAGTATCTAGCTATACTCTACTATAACCGTGCAAAACGCAAGCTCCAAGATAGAGAAGATCTTATCATAGTAGCTATCACAGGAAGCTATGGTAAAACTAGTATGAAAAATTTCCTCTCATCTATACTTAGTAGCAAATACCAGACCTACATGACCCCGCGAAGTGTAAATACACTAGGTGGCATAGTCTATGATATCAATGAAAATTTACCAGATGATTGTGAGATTTACATATGTGAAGCTGGAGCCAGAGAGAGAGGAGATATCTTAGAGATAGCAGAACTTCTTGAGCATCACTTTGCCATTGTTGGTGAGGTGGGAGAGCAGCATATAGAGTATTTTAAAACTCTTGAAAACATTAAGCGTACTAAGTTGGAGCTTGTGAGTTCACCTCGACTAAAAAGAGCTTTTGTGCATCATAAAGTGACAGATGAGCCACATGATAGAGTGGAATTTTTTGGCTCCAACATAGAGATACTAAGCTCTACACTAGATGGGTTGCAGTTTAAGATAGGTGATGATACTCTAAACACAAAACTACTAGGCTCTTTTAATGCTATCAATATAGCTGCTGTCTATAGCGTAGCTCAAAAGTTAGGCATGAGTACAGATGAGATAGGTGCCAATGTAGCAAGGCTTAAAAGTGTAGATCATAGACTCCAGCGCATAGATGCAGGCGGTAAAATCATCTTAGACGATGGGTATAATGGCAACTTAAGTGGTATCTCAGAGGGTATTCGCCTATGCCAAACTCATACAGGGCGTAAACTTATAGTCACACCTGGTCTAGTTGAGAGCAACGATCAGTTAAATGCAGACTTGGCAGAGCTTATAAATAAGGTGTTTGATATAGCTATCATCACAGGATCGCTTAATGTTGCGCTATTTAGAGATAAGTTAGATATAGAAGAGGTAATCTATCTTGAAGATAAAAGTACACTAGTGGAGATACTAGCGCAAAAAAGTAGAGCTGGCGATATAGTGTATTTTGCAAATGATGCGCCAAACTTTATATGAAATTTATAGACAAAGTTACAGATCTAGTTGGGATATTTAGCGCTTTTGTGCTTGCGGTTTTGGTGCTTCTTGTAGTCTACGATGCTACTGCTAGATATCTGTTTAGCACAGGCTCAGTTGCGCTTCAAGAGTTAGAGTGGCATCTTTTTGATATAGTCATCATGCTTGGTATAGCATACGCCCTTAAAGAGGGTGCACATGTAAGAGTAGATATCTTTTATGATAGATTTTCAAAACGCATGCAACATATCATCGATATCATAACTATAGTACTATTTGTGTTGCCTGTAAGTTTTCTGATCATATATGTGAGTTACGACTTTGTGCTTATGAGCTTTGAGCAGCTTGAGCGCTCATCAGATGCTGGCGGATTGCCATTTAGGTTTCTCATTAAGTCACTTATACCTCTAGCTTTTGCATTTGTAGTGCTACAGGCTTTGCGTGAAGTGATAGGCTCATACACTAAGCTAAAGGCTCAGAGTTGATTGCGCTTGGTATGTTTGTTACTGCCTTGGCTCTACTGCTTTTGGGCATACCAGTAGCTTTTGTTTTTGGAGCAGTAGCAGTTGGTACGGCTCTCATAGTGCCTGAGTTAGGAGTTGAGGTCTTCTCACTTATGCCTTACCGCATATATGGCATCATGAACAATACAACTCTTATGGCAGTTCCACTCTTTATAGCTATGGGTCTCATACTTGAGCGATCAAAAATGGCAGAGCAGCTGTTACTTAGCATGAGCGCTCTTTTTGGTGGAGTAAGAGGAGGTCTTGCTATCAGTGTTGTGCTTGTGGGCGCTCTGCTTGCTGCCTCCACGGGGATTGTAAGTGCTTCTGTTGTTATGATGAGTGTTATAGCTTTGCCTTTGATGATTAAAGCTGGGTATGACAAGTCTCTATCATCTGGCACCATAGCCTCTAGCGGTACGCTTGGACAGATTATACCGCCATCGATTATACTCATTATTTTAGGCGATGTTATGAGTGTGAGTGTTGGTGATCTGTTTAAAGGCGCACTTCTTCCAGGCTTAGTACTAGTTGCTCTATATATATTGTATATCATCATCTTAGGTCTCTTAAAACCATCTCTTATGCCACCTATAAAGAGTGAACGGATAGATATCTTAGCTACCATAAAAGCTATCTTGCCACCACTTGCTCTTATGTTTATAGTGTTGGGATCTATATTTGCAGGTGTAGCTTCACCCACTGAATCCGCAGCTTTTGGAGTCATAGGAGCGCTACTACTAGCTGTTATCAATAGAGCCTTTAGTTTTGCTATGTTAAGATTTGTGCTTTTAGAGAGTGTTAAGCTTAGTGGCATGATATTTATGATTCTCATAGGTGCAACAGCCTTCTCTTTGGTGTTTAATGAGTTAGGAGGAAGCGATATTATATTGGAGTTTTTTGGTCACGACATAGGCAATGTATGGATCTTTATAGCTATCGCGATGTTGGCAATATTTGTATTGGGCTTTTTTATAGATTTTATCGAGATATCATTTATCATCGTACCCATATTGGTACCAGTTATGCACGCATTTGGCATAGACCCGATCTGGTTTGCAGTACTCATAGCCCTCAATCTTCAAGCCTCATTTCTCACGCCACCATTTGGATTGTCACTCTTTTTTCTCAAAGGTGCGGCTAGAAATAGTGTCACAACCCTACAGATCTATAGAGGTGTCATTCCATTCATACTCCTACAGCTCCTAACTATAGCCATAGTAGTCCTATTTCCAGATCTTGTTTTTGCATTTTTATAGCTAAGACTGCTATCCATCAAGTCTTAATTTGGTGCAACAAAAGGACTACAGGAGATATTTTGAATCTGTTGAGGAGCTTCTCAAACTCTTAGAGCTTCCAGCTATATATAGCAGTTATTCCTAAAGTATACATAGCTAAAAACCAAACATTTCTAGGGTTTCCTGAGAGCTTTGGTGTCTTAACCTCTGAAACATTAAGTATCGCAAGCAAAACCCCGCTAAAGTATAAAATAGTTGCAAAAGCTTCACTGCTCACAAAGCCCTCTAGGAGAAATATAGCAACTAAAATCAAACTATTGTTATCTAATGCTAGTCCTGTGTATTTTGTTCCGCCAGCCAAACCGTAGGTACTAAAATAGCTTAAACGCACAGCAGCAGCAGAGACCATGATAAATGCTCCAATTAAGAAGAGTGGCTCAAATTTACCATAGCTTAAAAGTAAAATCGCAGGAGTGATGCCGTAGCTGACAATATCTATGAGCATATCAAGTTGTCCTCCAAACTTTGCATCAGTTGGAGTTCTTCCTTTAAGTCTTCGTGCTACAAGCCCATCTGCCCAATCAAAAGCAACTGCCCAGACCATTCCGATCATCGCAAGAGCATAAACACCCTCAATGGCGTAGTATATAGCAAGTATCGTACATGCTAACCCTGAGAGCGATAAAAGGTTTGGAATATCTTTGAGATAAGATAAAATAGTAGGTTGTTGTAACTTTTTGTATACGCCACTGCCTTCTGACATTAAAATTCCTATTTTAAGTATTTTATAATTATTTTTTCAGTATAGCATAAATTTCAGCATAAAAGAGTATTATGAATACAATAAAGATTACTTAAGGAAATAAATCATGACCGTATATACTGTTGGTACTTTTGACTTGTTGCATATTGGTCATTTAGACCTTTTAGAACACTGTAGAACATTAGGTGATAAGTTTGTAGTTGGGGTTGCTTCTGATGAAGTGGTAGCTTCATATAAAAGAGATGTGCCTGTGATTCCATTGGCAGAGAGAATGAGAATGTTGAAGGCTTTAAAGTGTGTGGATCATGTTGTGTCTTATGATAAGCTTGAGTATGTGACTCAATGTAAAGCTGTTGATGCTGATATTTTTGTCATTGGAGAGGACTGGGGAGATAAACCTCATAATATCGCAGTAGAAAAATACCTAAAATCAAAGGGCGCAACAATTGTACAAGTTAGCTATAGTCCCCAAACTTCATCTACAAAAATAAAACAAAATGTCATAGCTCAGATTCATAAAATGTAACTATATGGCAGTTGCAAGATATAAAAATGTAGATAATCTTTAAAGTTCACTAGATCTAAAAAAATTATCTACAGCTTCTCTGAAGCTCGTGGCATCATCTATGCTGTTGACTTGGTGTCTAAAAGCCGAGGCTCTACTATAGCCTTTAGAGTAGGTGTGGATATGTTTTCTAAACATTACAGCGCCTCTAGTTCCATAAAACTCTATCATGCTATCTAGATGCTCTAAGATTATCTGATGTTTTAAGGATGGATCAACTGTTGCGCTGTTGGTCTTGAGCTGATGAAATATCCAAGGTTTGCCTATCGCACCTCTGCCTATCATGACACCATCACACTTAGTGTGCTCTAGTACCCATTGAGCTTTTTCGTAACTATCTATGTCTCCATTGGCGATGACTGGGATGCTAAGAGCCTCTTTTATCTCTGCAATAGCATCATAATCTACAACCCCACTAAATTTATCGGCTCTTGTGCGTCCATGTACTGCTATAAAATCTGCTCCACTATCTTCTACAGTTTTAGCTATATCAACATGGTTTTTTTTCTCAAATCCAAGTCTGATTTTTGCACTTGTAAGAGGTTTGTTTGAGTTTGCTTTAATGCTTTTGATGATACTGCCTAGCTTGTCTAGATCTTTAAGAAGTGAGCTACCAGAGCCGTGGCTTACCACCTTTGGTACTGGACAGCCACAGTTGAGATCTATGATATCTATCCCATCTGTGCCATTTAAGACCTCTACGGCTCTTTTGATGATGTCAACATCTGAGCCTGCAATCTGTACGGAGTATGGTGTCTCGTCTGCAGATTTGGTAAGCATTTTTAGAGTTTTTGATGAGCCATATGCTAGAGCATTTGAGCTTAGCATCTCGCTAACAGTTAGATCTGCACCAAACTTTTTTACAACTTGCCTAAATGGTAGATCTGTAAAGCCAGCAAGTGGAGCTAAAACAAAAAGTGGTCTGCTAAAATCTAAAATCTGCATCAATTAAGCCAATAATCTCTTTACGCAGCTACTAATTCTCTTGCTATCAGCTCTGCCAGCAAGACTCTCTTTGAGTAGCGACATGACCCTGCCCATATCTTTCATAGATGACGCACTACTGCTCTTGATCGCCTCTACTACTTTAGCTTCAAGCTCATCATCACTTAATTGAGTTGGTAGATAGGTCTCGTATATGCCTATCTCTAACATCTCTTTATCATAAAGCTCATCTCTTGAGGCATTTTTGTATTGTGATGCTGCATCTTCGCGTTGTTTGATCTGTTTTTGTATCAAAGAGATCACATCATCATCACTAAGCTCTCGTCTCTCATCTATCTCTATCTGTTTAATAGCGCTACTAAGTAGACGAAGCGCATCGCGTCTGTCTGTATCTTTTGCTCTCATCGCATCTTTTATATCATCTCGTACTCTCTTAGCTAGTGACAACTCTTATCCTTTTTTAGATAACATTATATCAAAATCTATCTACAATAGAGCAAACCATAGCCTGTCACCGCCTAAAAGCACTCTCTTTAATTATTTTAAAAGAAAAGTTTGACTACAATGTATAGAGCTATTACTTATTATATTGTCTTATTAATACAATAAGTCTATATAAAAGTAATTGTTAAGATACTAAAAAAAGGAGCAAGGAGTGAAAAATCTTAGTATTGTTCTACTCATAATGGTTGCTACTTCACTGCAAGCGGACTATATCAAAGATGGTCAAGCGCTATTTGAAAAGTATAAGTGCAATATGTGTCATAAGTTAAAAGATGAGCCATTGAGCGTTGCACCATCTCTAGCGTTAATAAGAAAACACTATCTTGGCAATGAGCGTGGTTTGAGTAGTTTTCTAAAGGGTGAAGCAAAACCAATAGTAGATCCAAAGAAATTTGCTATGATGAAGCAGCAGCTCTATAAGACAGATAGTTTAAGTGATAAAGAGCTTAGGGCGCTATCGGTTTATATAACTTATGAACACAAATAGTAAAAAATAAGTTACGGTTTTAGCAAAGAGTTGAAGTTTTTAGTCACATTTTATAGATTATTAGGTAAAATGTGTACAATCGATCATCAGAGTGTAGAGCTTGATGATATATTTTATCGAGGAGTAGGTAGATGAAGTTTTCTATTAATGGATTGATATCCATAATGTTTATAGCCTCTGTAGCAATGTTTAGTGGCTGTATGGGCGGTGCTGGTGAGAGTGTTAGCACAACAACACCTCAAGAGAGTACAGAAGTAGTTGCCAAAGCAGCTGAGCAGAGTGTTGCTGCTGAGCCAGTTGCTGTGCCAGAGCCAGAGAGTGTTGCGCAGAGCACACCAGCTGAAGAGGAGTCAATATTTGAGCCAAATCTAAGACTGGACAAAGAGATGTTTCACCCACCATTTGAGTGGGGCGATTGTACAGTTTGTCATACCAACAGCGATCCTGAAGGTAGCGGTGATCATGCAACTATCTTAGATACACCAGATCTCTGCTATCAGTGCCATGATAAAGATGCAAAAGAGGGTAAGAAGTTTATACACGGTCCAGTAGCAGCTGGTGCTTGTACAGCTTGTCACAATCCACATAAATCTCCAAATAAGAGATTGTTAGTTGCATCAAATATCAATCAGTTGTGTACTATGTGTCACCAAGCTAAGGGGGACTTTTTACATGAGACCGCTAACATCCACCCTCCAGTTAAAGATCAGTGTACAAACTGTCATGATCCACATACTGAGGACTATAAGTTTCAACTTCGTGCTGATGGTAAAAAAGATCTATGTGTCATGTGTCATGTTGATAAAAAAGAGCGCATAGAGAACTCCAAATACAAACATGGTGCTATTGACCGACCAAATGGTTGTCAAGAGTGTCACGATCCACACGGTACGGGTCAGCCTAGAATGCTTAAAGCTGACTCTGTTATGGATATGTGTCTTAAGTGTCACAACCAGACTCTAACAACTGATGAAGATGGATATAAACTTCTCAATATCAAAAAACACCTTGATGAGAACCCAGATTGGCATGGACCTATACAGTGGGGTGATTGTGCAATGTGTCACAATCCACACGGTAGTGATAATCTAAGAATGCTTAAAAAACCATTTCCAAAGAGCTTCTATTCAAACTTTGATGAGAACAACTACATCTGTTTTGAGTGTCATGATTCACAAAAAATTATGGCTGAGCAGACAGTTGAAGATACAAACTTTAGAAATGGTACAAGTAACATGCATTATGTACATGTCAATAAGAAAAAGGGTAGAACTTGTAGAGCTTGTCATGATTTCCATGGCACAAAAGATTACCCTCACCACCTAAGAAAGAAGACACAGTTTGGTAAGATAAGCTTTCCAATACGCTACATCGAGACGCCAACTGGTGGCTCATGTGCTCCAGCTTGTCATGCTAGAAGATATTACGATAGAGAAAATCCTGTCGTAAATACAAAGTAGATAGAGATGATGAGACGAAACTCTTTGACCCTTGTGCCTCTCTTGCTGTTAGCACTATTTGCTACTTTAAGTGCAAGTGGCACGGACTTTGAGATCATCTCACCAAAAGAGAAGGCCTTATATACAGATGCATTTGCCTCTGTATCGGTCAAGCTAGACTACAAAAAAGTTACCAAGTTAGAGGTTTATCATGAGGGGAATCTAACTAGAGCCTTTAATACGGGCTCATCAAGAGACTTCTACTGCAGTAGTGTAAGGTTGCATCTTGGTAACAACCATATCGTAGTCAAGGCGTATGATGGCAATGTAAGCCTAGGTGAAAAAAGAGTAGATCTCTACTACTCATCTGAAGTTTTTGAGGATTTTTATGAAGAGCCTTATGGCTATAAAAAAAGATTTTTTCATGATGAAAAGAGTGAAAGTGTGTGTGTTAAGTGTCATGATATGGATAGAAACTTCAACAAACTAGATAAAAAAACCTTAAAAGCCAAAGGTGCTGCAACAGCAGATATAGAGATATTAGAAAATCCTCAAGAGTCTAGCTGTTACACATGTCACAATAACCTAGTATCTAGAAAGAATGGACACTCTCCATCGGTTAACTTTGCTTGTGTAGCTTGTCATACTGGTGAGGCTGGTGAGAATAATCTTGATGAAGATAGAAGAAGCAGATATATCCAGCCAGATCCCATAGCTAGTCGCTGCTTTATGTGTCATGAGAGGCTTAAAGAGATTGTGAGTCATAATAACTCTGACCATGGACCTGCTAAGTCTGGGCGTTGCAATAAGTGTCACAATCCACACTCATCAGATAATCTATTTTTCTTGCGTAAACCTATATGGGAGCTTTGTACAACTTGCCACTCTGAGAAGATCACTGAGAGACATGTTATAACTAGCTTTGTATTTAGGCGCAATAAAAATGGTCACCCAACACGAAAGAGACCAGATCCATCAAGACCTGGTCGTGAGCTTGTCTGTTCAAGCTGTCATAATCCACACGGCTCAAAAGGTCCGTTTCTACTAAGAACAGATCAACCAACTCCGTTTAGTGTCTGCAAGAGATGTCATGATAAGTGATCTAGCTAGGTTCTCTTAATATGAAGAGAGTTGTGATTGCGTTAACAATCGCACTTCTTTTTGCGCTTACCTTTTTGGTGATGGGGCTTAATAAAGAGCGTCAAATCACTAAAAAAAATATTGCTTATGACAATCTAAACAAGCTACTTATTAACTTTCTTGATAACCAGAAGCTACAAGCTCTATCTATCGCTTTAGCTCTTAGTAAAGATAGGGCTATTGCTGATGCTATACTAAGAGGTGATAGGGCGCGCGGATATACTATTCTCAATAGTGCCACTAGCTCTTTTGCAGAGCACCTAAATAGCACCAACATATATGCACAAGTCTATCAAAAAGGTTTAAAAGTTTTTGCTAGTAGTTGGGATTCCAAAATCTTAGATACTCAAGCACCAAGCTTTAGAAGTGATCTTAAAGAGATAGTAGTTCACAGAAAACCTGTAACAACAGTGGAGTCATCTATACCTTTTGGGATCAAAGCCTCTGTTCCAATCATGCGAGAGTCACATATTGTAGGCATCCTTGAGATTACTACACTACTTGATCGAGTTGTAGCAATGCTGCGTGAGTATCGTATTGAGACTATTGTTTTAGTAGAACAAGAGACTCTTCAAGACGATAGTTTCTGTAAGATAAATCCTAAACTAAATGGCTTTCAAGTTGTAAATAGTAGCTACAATAGAGATTTTTTAAACAGATTAAGATCTCTTAGTAGAGCAAAATTTGATAAGCTTATCCATGCAGAATATCTCAAGAGCGATCAGCACTTTTTTGCTACATTTGGCATTAGGAATCACACTGGTAAGGTGGTTGGCTATTTTATTACAATCTTATCTGATGAAGATTTTGAGATATTTGCTGGCAAGCAGAAGTCTCTTCTTAAGAGCATATTTACCATGGAGAGCACTACAGAAGATATATATCATCTGGAGGCATCAAGAAGTGAAAATATATTTACAACTTTAAGTGTTGAGCAGATACTAAGAAAAAATTCCCTGCCTGATGAGAAGGATTATATCTACTACAATGAGGCGGTGCACAATACTCTACAGAGCCTCACT
The DNA here is from genome assembly GCA_027066325.1 of Helicobacteraceae bacterium. GTDB lineage: Bacteria > Campylobacterota > Campylobacteria > Campylobacterales > Sulfurimonadaceae > Thiomicrolovo. The sequence continues at coordinate 16,648 of JAMONY010000019.1, forward strand.
AAAGATCAGCTTATAAATCTAGTTTTAAAAAGCTACTATACTAAAGATAAATCAGGAGAGATTAGATGAAAATACTACTACTTGAAGATGAGTACTCACTAAGAAAATCATTAAAAGAACTTCTAGAAGATGATGGATATATAGTTAGTGACTTTAGTGAAGGTGAAGCGGCTCAAGACTCAATCTTCTACACTAAGTATGATCTATTGTTACTCGATGTTAATGTGCCTGGTATCGATGGCTTTAAGCTTTTAGAGTCTGCTAGACGACATAATATCCAGACTCCAGCTATATTTATCACCTCATTAACACAGATAGACTCTTTGGAGCGCGGGTATAATCTTGGGTGTTGTGACTACATAAAAAAACCTTTTGATATGAAAGAGCTTAAGTTGCGTGTCTCTTCAGCCCTCTCGTCATCATCAACAACCACGGAGCAGATTATAGAGATAAAGGGTGGCTATAGGTACAACTTAGCATCATTTGCACTCTTTAAAGATGATGAGGAGATCATGTTGTCTAAAACTGAGAGGATGATTTTTGATCTATTTGTAAAACATCAATCTCAAGTGCTCACAACAGATATGATTACAGAGTATGTGTGGGATGAGTATGTGGATCCTGCCAATGTTAGAGTGCAGATTAATAACTTGCGTAAAAAACTCACAAAAGATCTTATTAAAAATATACGAGGCGTGGGGTACAAGCTTGAATCTTGAGATTAATGAGGCTAGGTTTTCTCTTAAATACTCTATTATCTACACTACTATTATACTTATTATCCTGCTTGTTCCATTTGCTATATATGATAACTACACCTATAATCTTGAAGAGGTTAAAACAGAGCTAGAGCTTAAAAAAAAGAGTCTTCTGATCATAAATGAGATAGAGCGATATGATGGTAGGTATCAGAGTTTTTTTAATTTTCCACGATTTAAATCTTTTCAAGCAGGACTCTACGATAAAAACTACAACCCAATCTTTACACTTCTAAATCAGCCAACTAGCTCTCTTGAGTTTAGGCAGGGCTATCACAAGCTTGATGAGCAGAGATACTATGTGACAAAGTTTTTAGATGATGGTTATTTTGGTGCAACATATCTTATTGTTGAGACAAAGTTCAATATTTACACAATTGTTTTTAACATACTCATTGTCTTTTTTTCTATACTCTTTATAACCTTTTTGTTCTCTTTTATGATACTCAAAAACTTCTCAAAACCGTTTAAAGAGATCAATAAAATGTTAGATGATTTTATCAAAGACTCTATGCATGAGATTAACACTCCATTGTCGATTATAAACTTAAATGTAGATATATTTACACAAAAACATGGCAAAGATAAAAACCTCTCACGCATCAAATCTGCTTCAAAGATTCTCTCCTCTTTGTATAATGACATGAACTATCTTATCAAAGAACAAACTATCAATAAGACCAACAAAGAGCAGATCAACTTAAGCGAATTTCTGAAAAAATCAGTTGATTACTTTGATGATATTGCTGAACTAAAAGGGATTGTGCTTAAGATCGATATAGAAGATGGAGTGTACATAAACTTCTCTGCCGTCAAGCTTCAAAAAATAGTAGATAACAATCTCTCCAATGCCATAAAGTACTCATATGAAGAGCAAGAGGTCATAGTATCTTTAAAGCGTATCTCCAATAGAGCAGTAGTAAGCTTTAAAGATTACGGCATAGGGATACAAGATCCAGATAAGATCTTCTCAAGATACTACAGAGAAGATCATACACAAGGTGGATTTGGTATCGGGCTCAATATTGTGGGTAAGATTGTAAACGAAGAGAAGATTGGTGTCAATATAGTCTCAAAGCTTGGTGAGGGTAGCTGTTTTGAGTATACTTTTAGAACAAAAACCAGCTAAGCTTAAAGGCTCATATATGAAACAGATAGTTATATTGCTATGTTTTTTTATCTCACAACTTATGGCACATGAGTGTAAGTATGAGCTAGATTTACAGATAGATTTGGACTCCAGCACTCTCAAAGGTACAGCACAGATCTACACCTCAAGAGACGACTCTAAGCCGTTGGTTTTACTACATAGTGATGCTAAAATAACAGCTTTTAAAAACGCAACTTTAAGCATAGACAACGGGATTAGTAAGCTTAGTGATGATGATAAAAATCTACCTATAACTTTAGATTTTACGCTACCTATAAAGCCTATAAAAGAGACTATATTTCTAACCTCATCTTGGTATCCGCTCATAGAGCACCCATGTAGCTATCGAGTATCTATCAAAAAGATACCAGATATGACTTTCATAACAGAGTCAACAGCAACTACACATACTCAAGATAAGATTATATTTGAGTTTAAACATGAAGTGTCCAGCATACACCTCATAGCCTCATCGCGCTATAAGACTAAAGAGCTAGTACGCAAAGATGGGCTAACTATAAAGAGTGTGTTTTATGGCAATAAAGACGCTTTAGCTACACGGTATTTACAAAAGAGTAGTGACTATTTTGATAGATATAAAAAGATTTTTGGCTCACTAGCATTTGATCAATTTAGTATCGTTGAAGCTCCGTTTCCAGTTGGCTTTGCTATGCCAACTTTTACTCTTATAGGTACACAGATCATCGATAAAGAGTTTATGTTTAAGAGCTCATTGGGTCATGAGATAGTGCATCAGTGGCTTGGCAATAGCGTACATGCTATGAGACCTGGCAACTGGAGCGAGGGGCTGAGTACATATTATGCTGATTATCAGTATGCAGCCGATAGAGGTGAGGCTAGGGCATACCGTAAAGATATACTGTTAAAATACAACACTTTTGTTGACACTACTAACGATAGGGCACTTATAGAGTTTGTGCAGAAGAGCGATACAGCATCTGAAGCTATAGGCTATGGTAAAGCGATGTTTTTTTTCTATATGCTAGAGCAGCGCATAGGTAAAAAAGCATTCGATAAAGCAGTCAAGGAGCTAGTAGGTAATTACACAGATAGAGTTGTTGGCTATAAGATGATGCGCAATCTATTTGAGAAGAGTTCATCGCAAGATCTATATGATTTTTTCAAAACTTGGGTCTATTTGAGGGGAGCTTTTGCTTTTGATATGACAAACTTAGAGCTTGGGTATGAGATAGATAGTTACTATGTAAGCTTTGATACTATAGGCAGCTCCATGTTAAAATCACTACCTGTTAAGTTTTGTAAAAAGAGCAGTTGTGTAACAAAGATGATAGATCTTACAAAAACTAGCCACAAAGTCCAACTAGATGAGGCTCCAGATCGTATCGTTATAGATGATGAGTATAAGATATTTCGTAAGCTTCAACCTCAAGAGATTAGAGCAACTATTGGTACAGTTTTTCAAAAAGATACTATAGCAGTAGTGGATCCAGCAGATAGGGCAAAATTTGCCAATATCTTAAAAAACTTTAAGCAGATCAGAGATAGTGACAAGATCACCTATAAAGAGGCATCATCATCTAATCTACTACTGCTAGGAGCTAACAATAACTTCTTAAGACAGCTAGCCATAAAATATGTGCTCGATGAGAGAGGCTCAAAAGTTGAGGCATTTAAAAATCCACTCAATATCTCTAAAAGTATTGTAGTTATAGACTCAAACTCTACTCTACAAGCGTATAAACTAAAACATCTACATAGATACTCAACGGTCATCTTTCAAGATCACAAAGTACTACATAAAAGCATAAAACCTTCACAAAATGGTGTTGTATTTAAGATAGATAGTGGCTCAAAAGCTACTCTACCTACTACGCTTGAGCTAGATGATATTTTGCCAGATCTATCAAAATCAAAAGTTGTATATATAGGTGAAAATCACACAGAATTTTCAAATCATATCAATCAGTTAGAGATTATTAAAGCCATGTATAATACCCATAAGAGACTAGCCATAGGCTTAGAGATGTTTCAACAACCATTTCAGAGCATACTAGATGCATATGTATCTAGCAAGATAGATGAGAGAGAGATGTTGCAACAAACAGAGTATTTTAAAAGATGGCAGTATGACTATAATCTATATAAACCGATCTTACTTTATGCTAGAGAGCATAAAATCCCTCTTGTAGCTCTAAATATAGATAGAAATATCACCTCAACGATCTCAAAATCATCACTTGATGGGCTAAATGCAGAGCAAAAAAGTCTACTACCAGACTCTATAGAATTTGTCTCTAAAGCCTATAGAGACAAACTTTTTAAGATCTATGGCGCACATACAAACTCAAAATTTGGCAGTTTTGATGACTTCTTTTATGCGCAGCTGATCTGGGATGAGAGTATGGCATCAAAAGTTGCTTCATATCTGCACGAGAATCCAGATAGTGCTATGGCAGTTCTAGCAGGCAATGGTCATGTTATGCATGGTTATGGTATACCAGATCGTGCAAAACGACGCGGTATAAAGGAGTATAAGATAGTAGCCCAGTCAATCTCTATCTCAGACTCTGTAGCCGACTACATACTCTACCCATCACCCATAAAAACTAAAGAGGCAAAAAAGCTTGGAGTTATGCTCGATACAAGTAGCGATAAACTTAAAATCATCAAAGTGTTTGCAGACTCTAGTGGTGCTAAAGCTGGCTTGAGACATGGTGATACAATTGTGTCTATTGATGATCGTGCAATATCTAAACTGCATGAGCTAAAAGAGGTGCTATATTTTACCTCTAAAGAGTTAAATCTTACCATCTTAAGAGATTCAAAAAGTATAGATCTTAATCTATCTTGGTAGAGAGACTAGCTCTCTAAGGCTACCTCTAGCGTAACAATACTGTCTTCTATGCTTGCTAAAGAGCCTCTATTATTGCTCTTTAGATACTCTACAAATGCCTCTATCTCTTTTAACAAAGGCTCATCTTTTTTTATGTGACAACCTCTAGTCACATATGAGTTGTTTATGTGAAAGTTAGAGTATTCGGTCAGATTTTGGGTGATAAGATCAGCCTCAAAGTAGCTATCTTTACAAGCTACTTCAATGGTGCGTTTTTTAAATGGTGTGAGCCAGTTTGTCAATATCTCAGCTACTATATCATCTTCTAGACGAAAACTAAGCACCGCATTGTCTTCATAGTGGTTGTGAATTTTGCGTGATTTGAAAATGGCCTGCTCTTGGATGTCGCGATGTGTGATAAAGCGCATTAGGTCTATGTCGTGCACTGATAGATCCGTTAGGACACCAACATCTGCTATGCGTGGAGGAAATGGTCCTACTCTAGTGATAGAGACTGTATATATCTCTTTGTCTTGTAGCTCCTCTTTTAAGGCTTGGACTACTGGATTGAACCTCTCTACATGACCCACGCAGCTCTTTACGCCAGCCTCTAGCGCTTTTTGTTGGATCAATAGCGCATCTTCTAAGTTTGATGCTACTGGTTTCTCTACAAATATATCTATATTTGCAGCAATACACTTTAGAGCTATCTCTTTATGTAAAAATGTAGGAACGGCTATGATAGCAGCATCTATCTCACACTCACAAAGCATACTGTCTATATCACTAAAAAATGGCTCACTATACTCATCCGTATTGATCGCATCACAAAGTGCAACTATCTCTACAGAGTCTAGCAAACTAGCAACTCTATAGTGATTTTTGCCCATAGAGCCAAGACCTATGATAGCTAACTTAATCAAGATAGAGCCTTTTTTAGAGCCTCGACTACCATATCTTGCTCACTAGTTGTTAAAAATGGACTCATAGGAAGAGAGAGTATCTGTGCACTCACTCTCTCGCTAACAGCAAAATCACCCTCTCGATATCCAAGTGAGTTAAATGCCTCTTGTAGATGAAGTGGTAGCGGGTAGTGAACAGCTGTTGGTATGTCGGCTCTACTTAATGCCTCAACTACATTGGCTCTATCTTTAACACGAATGGAGTACTGCGCATATACACTACTGTTACCATCAGCAACCACTGGTGTAACAGCTTCTGTATCTTTTAAAAGATCACTATATCTTTGACCTATTGCTACTCTTTGTGCTACTTCGCTACTAAAGTGTTTTAGCTTAACTCTTAGTATGGCAGCTTGTATAGCGTCTAATCTGGCATTTAGACCTATGAGTGAGTGCCTATATCTCTGTTTTTGACCATGATTTAATAGCACTCTCATTTTAGCAGCTACTGCATCATCATCGGTAAATATCGCACCACCATCGCCATATGCTCCAAGTGGTTTTGATGGGAAAAATGATGTACAGCCTATGGTCGATAGGGCACAAGATTTTCTACCTTGGTACTCTGCACCAAAGCTCTGGCAACCATCTTCTATGACTATGAGGTTGTGTTTTGAAGCTATAGCATTGATGCTAGTCATATCTGCGCACTGTCCATAGAGTGAGACTGGAAGTATCGCTTTTGTGCGCTCTGTGATGGCATCTTCTATAAGAGCTGGATTGATGTTGTAGCTACTCTCGTCTATATCTACAAAGACAGGCTTTGCTCCTAAAAATGAGATCACCTCAGCAGTAGCTATAAAAGTAAAAGGTGTAGTGATTACCTCGTCACCAGCCTTGATATCAAGTGCCATCAAAGAGAGCAGAAGTGCATCTGTACCACTGCTACACCCTATGGCATGTTTGACTCCAACAAAAGAGGCTATCTCACTCTCAAAGCTATCAAGCTCTGATCCTCCAATGAACTGTGCGCTATCGAGCACTTTGGCTATAGCCTCATCAATCTCATCTTTGTACTTAGCATACTGCGCTTTTAAGTCTATAAAATTAATCTTCATCTCTCACCTTTTATGATATCGGCAACCCGTTTTGAGCTACCATGTTTGAGGTAGTCTCTTAGTCTTTTTGAGTCATCTAAAAACTGCTCACAATCAAACTCTCTCATACACTCTATGAGAGCTTCAGTATTTACGCCATCTTGTATAAACTCAGGATGTATAATCCTGCCATTACTGCGACTAAACATGATATTTGCTAGCCCTATGTGCTCTAGCTTCACTAGCTTTTTTGCTATGATATAGTCTAGCGGTTTAGCTATGTAGCAGAGTGCAAATGGCATGCCTATGAGTGATGCTTCAAGTGTTGCTGTACCGCTACAGATAAAACCAAAATCACTCTGCATTAAAGCCATGTGTGCATCACTAGTGACAACAAACTGTGATAGATTACCATAAAGTTCATCTCTTTTATCTAAAGCGATGTGATCAGGCACTACAATAACTGCCTCTGCATCTATCTTTTTCTGTACAGCATGAAAAATTGGCATAAGTTTTTTGATCTCACTTCGCCTGCTACCCGGCATAAAAACTACCCTTTTTATCTCTTTTGAGGCACTCTGTTTAAACTCTCTTATCTCATCCAAAAGTGGGTGCCCTACATACTCTATTGGTGCATCTAGAGCGTAGTACTCTCTCTCAAAAGGGAGTATCGATGCAAGAGTGTCTATATTGCTCTGAAGAGTAGCAATACGACCTCTTTTCCAAGCCCAAGCTTGAGGTAAGATGTAGTATATGATCTCAAGATCTGGATGAGCTTTTTTAAGCCTCTTTGCTAGTGGTAGATTAAAGCCTGATGAGTCTATGAGAAGCACTTTATCAACACCACAGGAGAGTTCAACCATCTGTGCAGCTAGCTTGAAAAAGAGTCTAAGCTTAAAAAGTGCATCTGTAAATCCCATGATGGCTAAAGAGCGTAGATCTACAATCGGATCTCCAAGTGATGAGTCAAAGATCCCAACTAGCTCAACACTCTCATCAAGCTCACAGCAGAGCGCTTTTAGATGGACATTGGCAGAGTGCTCTAGTGCGCTTACTAAAAGTCTCATCTCTTTTTTTCCTTTTATGTTATACAATTGCGCAATTATAACTAAAAAAGGATTGCTTTGAGCAAGCAGATCACCTATAGATCACTACTGCAAGATGCACTAAAATTTCGCTCTCATATAGTCTTAGGTCAGAGTATTGCACTTTTTGTAGTGCTTGTATCACTGCCTATACCACTACTTTTTCCACTACTTATAGATCAAGTTCTGCTTCACAAGCCAGCTCAATTGACATCATTAATAGATACTCTATTTGCTCCATCACAACCATGGGGATATGTGCTCATAGTGCTATTTACAACACTTCTGTTGCGCCTTATTTTTATGGTTACTAACATCTACCAACTGCGCCTATTTACACTGATATCAAAACATCTAGTTTATAAAATAAGGAAAAAAATTCTTAACCATTTAGGATCTGTAAGTGTAGCCGAATATGAGTCATTAGGTGGAGGTGGTGTGAGTGCTAAGATGGTTACCGATATAGATACAGTTGATGCGTTTATAGGTGTGAGTATTGGGCGTGCGATAGTCTCTGTATTGTCACTCATAGGCATAGCTATTATACTGCTCTATATCAACTATCAGCTAGCACTTATGATACTTATACTCAACCCAACCATTATAGCTATAACAAACTTATTGGCTAGGCGTATTAGAAGATTAAAAAAAGATGAAAACTCTCAGATAGAGAAATTTCAAAACCGACTCAGTGAGACACTAGATCTTTTTGTACAGATACGCACCTACAATCAAGAGAGCAGATATATAGCTAAGATGGCTCAAGATGCAGCGTCTATTAAAAAGGCATCATCGGCATTTGGCTGGAAGAGTGAAGCGGCTTCTCAGGGGTCTGCATTTCTGTTTCTTAGTGGATTTGAGTTTTTTCGTGCTGCCTCTATGGTTATGGTGCTCTCATCGTCGCTATCTATTGGTGAGATGTTTGCAGTTATTGGATATTTATGGTTTATGGTGACGCCTCTTCAGGATCTGTTAAACATAGTCTTCTCTTACCAAAATGCAACAGTGGCACTAACACGCTTAAATGCCCTACTAGATCTTAAAAAAGAGCCATCATACCCACACATACACAACCCGTTTAAAGATCAAGTAACAAATGCCATTACGCTAAAAAATATCAACTTCTCATACGCCTCAACGCGTGTGTTACATGATATCAACATGCATATACCACACGGTAAAACAGTAGCCCTCATAGGTCATAGCGGAAGCGGTAAAACTACACTAGCACACCTCATACTAGGACTATATGCACCAGAGTCTGGCTCTATATATATAGACAATGTGCCTGTAGAGCAGATAGGCTTAGATGTAGTGCGCTCTCATGTCGCCTTGGTTCTGCAATCACCTAAGATGTTTAACGACACACTAAGACAAAATCTTACACTAGGTCGCAATATTGATGATAGCACCATAGAGCAAGCACTAAAGATAGCACAACTTAGTACTCTAGTCTCAAAACTACCAGAGGCTCTGGAGACTATGATTGGTAAAGATGGCGTAAGACTATCAGGCGGTGAGAGGCAGAGAGTCTCAATAGCTAGAATGATACTACACTCTGCAAATATCATACTACTAGATGAGTCTACATCTGCACTCGATACAACCACAGAGAGTGATCTATTTAGATCTATGAGAGAGCATCTTATGGGCAAAACTACACTTATTATTGCACACCGTCAAAGTACCATAGAGCATGCTGATCTTATCTATGTTCTTAAAAATGGTCGCATCATACAGCACGGAGAGCCTAAAGATCTAAGAGAAGAAGATGGATACTATAAGAACTTTGTACTATCTTAGCGCTACAATTTAGTACTTTTATAGGCAAGAGTGCTATAATTGCACTAAAAATAGTAGTGGAGTTTTTATGTTGACATTTGATGAGTTGTTGTTAAAGTTACAAGAGTTTTGGGTTAGTGAGGGGTGTAGCATAGTTCAACCTTATGATATACCAGCTGGTGCTGGTACATTTCATCCTGCTACATTTTTACGCTCACTAGATAGCACACCTCACTCAGTTGCATATGTTGCACCTAGCCGTCGCCCAACAGATGGTAGATATGCTCAAAATCCAAATCGTCTTGGAAGCTACTATCAGTTTCAAGCATTTATCAAACCGAGTCCAGATGATATACAGCAGATCTACCTTAGAAGCTTAGAGTACTTAGGACTTGATCTTAGCCGACATGATGTGCGCTTTGTAGAGGACAACTGGGAGTCACCAACACTTGGGGCTTGGGGGCTTGGTTGGGAGGTGTGGCTTGATGGTATGGAGATTACGCAGTTTACATATTTTCAACAAGTTGGAGGTATATCTTGTGACAGCGTTGGTGTAGAGATCACTTACGGCACAGAGAGATTGGCTATGTACCTACAGGGCGTTGAGTCAATTTTTGACATAGTGTGGAGTAGAAATGGCTCAACAGAAGTGCTCTATAGCGATATACACAAAGAGAGTGAGATAGAGTTCTCAAAGTACAATTTTGAGATAGCAGATATAGAGTATCTTTTTGCAGACTTTGATGCAAAGTCACTAGAGTGTAAAAGAGCTCTTGAGGCGGGACTTCCACTGCCTGCGTATGATCTTTGCATGATGGCAAGTCACACTTTTAATACACTAGATGCTAGAAAAGCGCTCTCTCAAACCCAAAGAGCCGAATATATACTAAAGATAAGATCACTAACAAAAGGGTGTGCAGAGCTCTATAAAGAGCAAGAGCAAGAGCGTTTTAAGAGAGTAAAAAATAACTAACTTTAAATTTCAGCCTATTTTTAGCTCTATATATGGTAAACTTACTACATAAGTTAAATTATAGAGTCTGGAAAAGATCATGAACAGCAAAGTAGTAGAAGCTACATCAGAAGATATACCGTACATTGCCTCATCTATACTCCGCGCAATTCAAACAGATAGTAGCGCGGGTCTACTTAAGCATACGCTATGCCACCTTAACGAACAAGACATACTCAAGACAGTCACCTCTTTGCTTAGTACTAAGAGTAAGCACTATGCTCATGTCTCAAACTTTCTTATCGCAAAACATGATAAGAGTAATATAGGTCTTATATGTGCATATGAGCCTAGAGTAGCAACAATATCAAAACTTCAAGAGGGGTTAGATGAGATTGGCTCTAGTGTCAATGCAGAGCAGAGCGCAGCGCTATTTTTAAAGATGTTGCCAGACTCAGATCGTAAAACTTGGATATTGGATTTTGCCTATGTAGATAGTGAGTTTGAAAAGATGACTATCTTCTCAGATCTTGTTAAAAAAGCTCTACTAAAAGCTAGACTTAAGGGTTATAGAAAAGCTCAGACTATCATCGACATAGAGTCTGTTGAGGTGGCTCTGCTCTACAAGAAGCTAGGCTTTGAAGTTAGTTGTGAGTGTATTGATGAGCTTTATGAGCAGGAGTTTAAGAGAGCTGGTGTTGTTGTGCTAAACTCTACTCTATAATCTGCATGGTAACACAGTGTAGTGAGCCGTGTTGGCGTATGAGAGTTGTGCAGTCTATGGGAACTACCTCTCTTGATCTAAATAGTTCTGCTACTATCTTTAGTGCCACCTGATCGCTCTTAAGATTATATGTGGGAACTAGTACAGCGCTGTTTAAGATAAGAAAATTAGCATATGTGGCTGGTAGTCTCTTTCCGTTGTAATAGATAGGCTCTGGTAGTGGGAGTGGTGTGAGTCTATAGTGGTTATTGTCTAAGTTAACAAACTCTTTAAGCTCAGCCTCCATCTTCTCAAGCTCCTCAAAGTGCTCATCATCTATATCATAACACTTTACATAACATATATCTGTAGGGCTACAGAAGCGTGCAAGTGTATCTATGTGTGAGTCTGTATCATCTCCTACTAGATACCCACTTGTAAGCCATAGAATCTTCTTGATGCCAAGTTCATCTTGAAGCTTTTGCTCAATCTGTTCTCTGTTGAGATCTGGATTTCGATTGGCATTTAATAGACAAGCAGTAGTGGTAAGCAAAACTCCATCACCGCTACTCTCAATAGCTCCACCCTCAAGCACCATATCAACCGATACAAGCGGTCTGTTATAGTGTGAGGATATAGACCTGCTCATAAGATTGTCACGACTAGCATCAAACTTACTGCCCCATCCATTGAAGATAAAATCTTTATGCACAACTTTACTATCTTCAATCACTCCAATGACACTACAGTCTCTAGCCCAAGTATCATCACAAAGATACTCTATAAACTCAATATTTATACCATCAACAAAACCTCTAACGCGCTCTATGTCATCACACACAACAACACACCGCTCAAACTCTGCTATAGCTGTGATAATAGCAGCAAATGTATCACTAGCTTCATCTAGATACTCCACCCAGTCACTTCTAAAGTGTGGAAATATAACCTGTACGCATGAGTGCTTTTCAAACTCAGCAGGTAGTATAGTGCTCACAATCAGACTCCTTATTTGGTATAATACGCAAATGGCATATATAAAAATCGACCAAGAAGCTTTTTTTTACAATCTTGACACTATAGCAGAAGAGATTGGTACAAAAGATAAAATTGCGCTAGTTTTAAAAGATAACGCATATGGACATGGGCTTTTGCTTATGGCGCAATTAGCATCTACATACGGCATAAGCAAAGCTGTTGTGAGATCTGAAGATGAGGCTAGACTTATAGATGATCTTTTTGGCTATATTCTCATACTAGATGGTGTAGCAACTACTACACAATCAAACTTCTATTATGCTATCAACTCTATAGAGCAACTAAAGCAGATAGACCCATCTGCCAATATCGAGATCAAGATAGATAGTGGTATGCATAGAAATGGTATAGAGATGGATGAGCTAAATGAGAGCTTTTTTATTGCCAAAGAGCGTGGTCTAAATCTACATGCTATTTTTACACATTTTAGATCTGCTGATGAACTCACAAGTGAACTATTTTGGCAATATAAGAATTTTGAAGCCATCAAAAAGAGGAGTCTAGACTTAAATAGAGAGTATCTTTTTGGCACACTTAAGTTCCACTCTAGTAACTCTGCTGCTCTTTTTAGATTGCCAGATCATCAAGATATGGTTAGAGTTGGAATAGCCGCCTATGGACTCTTAGATACCACAAATTCATCTAAAACTCTACTGATGAAACCTGTGCTTAGTCTACATGCTAAAAGGATCTCAACAAGAGTGCTTCAAAGCGGGCAGAGAGTTGGTTATGGTGGCAGGTATGAGGCTAAAAAAGAGCAAGTTGTAAGCAGTTATGATGCTGGTTATGCTGATGGACTACCACGATCACTTTATGTAGCTTGTTACACTACTCCAGATGCTCTAATGTTACTTGGTACTGTCTCAATGGATAGCTGTATGTTGGCTACTAAAGCAGATGAGGTGTGTCTGTTCGATGATGCTAGAGAAGTGGCAAAAGCACTCAATACGATATCGTATGAGATTGTTGTTAATTTAAGTAGAGATCTTCACAGATTAGTAAGTCAGACCTTCTCCCTAAACACTTGACTTAGGTCATCTTTTTCAATATAATGTAATCCTATCATCTAAAAAGGATTATGTTTTGCGTAAAGTCGTCTTTGTGACTATCTTGCTTACGATTTTTTACTCATCGCTTAATGCTAAGGGTGCAGCTGCTGGAACACACATAAGCAACATAGCCTACATACACTACTCTGCTGATGGGCGTGACTATAACAACTCTAGCAATACGGTGATAGATGTTGTAGATCAGCTTATAGATGTATATGTGAGTTTCTCTCAAAATATGCCAACCTATATAGAGAGTGGTGATAGAGATCAACCATTAGCTTTTAAAGTTACCAATGTAGGAAATGGAGCTGATAAATTTACACTATATAGTGACTCCAATAACTCTGTATTGACCAACTCTCCAGCTAGAATATACATAGACACCAACAGCAACAACATCTTAGATCTCTCCTCAGACTTACAAGTAGTAGATATCAACCTAAGCGCTGATGAGAGTGTGACTGTATTTGTAGTTAACAATATAATTGACGGTGACTTTGCTCGCAGTAGCCGTTACTACCATCGCCTAAAAGCGGTCTCATTCAGGGGTGGATCTGGCATAAAAGCTACTCTGCATAACGCCAAAGGCGTAGATGGTGTTAATGCTATTGATGGTCTAAGAGGTGGAGTAAGTGTGGCAACAGGCATATATGAGATGTTGGCTTTTAAGATCAAAATAGACAAAAGCATAGCACAGATACAAAACTCACTAGGTGAGCCAAATGCTACAACAGGAGCAGTGATAGTCTACTCTCTTGAGGTCTACATCGATGGTAGTGGTGAGGCTACAGACATACTTATATCAGATCAGATTCCAGATGGTATGAAGTATGTTAGTGGCTCTTTGAAGCTAAATAGCAAAACCTTAAGTGATAGCATAGATAGTGATGATGGAGATTTTGATGGCAGAGCTATTCATGTCAATATAGCAAAGATTACAGATAGTGACGAGAAGCAGATAGTAACATTTGCAACCGTTATCCAATAAAGGGAGATTATGAAAAAGATAGCATTATTATGCATAGTTGTAGCAGGTCTTAGTGCTTCAGGTATAGAGTTTGTATCAAACTCCTATCAGGAGAGAGTTGTTAAGGATGAGAGTGGCAAAGAGAGCATTAAGCTTCTAAGTGCTACAAAAGTGCTACCAGGAGACACAGTGATATATGTAAATAGCGCAACCAATAAAACAGCAAAAACTATTGACCATGTGCTTGTTACTAATCCGATCTCTGAGCATATGGAGTATGTAGCATATAGTGCTCAATGTAGTACAGAGTGCACCATACTTTTTTCGATAGATGGTGGTAAGAGTTACGCACCTGCTGCAGAACTTTTTGTCAAACAAGAAGATAAGATGGTCTTAGCTAAGCCAAGCCAGTATACAACTGTAAGGTGGAACATAGATACAGTAGCGCCATCTAGCACTACAGATGTAACTTTTAGAGCAAAATTAAAATAGGTTGCAGCAGGTTAACTTCTAAGAAGAGCATTTGCAGAGTGTTGTTTTTAGGAGTTGATCCTGATCAGAGACCATGTATGAGCGTAAGCTTTCACAAAAACGGTATAAAAATATCGCAATAGAAGGAGAAGATTATGAAAAAGTATCTCATAGTAGCATCGATTGTGCTACTAGGGTTTGTAAGTAGTGCAAATGCACTAACAGGAGCTGGTGTAGCTATCAATAATACAGCTACATTAAGCTATAGCGTTGGTGCACTGCCTCAATCAGATATCAATGCTAGTGATGCAGGATTTGTTGTTGATAGGAAGATAGATATTATCGTAGCAAGCACAGATCCAGCTAAAACAGTCAATACTACACCTAGTAGTAGTGAAGTTGTACTCACTTTTCAAGTTGCCAACTCAGGTAATGATGATGAGACATTCAACTTTAGTACAGCTGATATCTCTGGTGGAGATGATTTTAATCCAAATAGCTGTCTTATCTATGATAATGCAGCACCACTAACAGCAATCACATCGCTACCGATTACAGCTGAGACAAATGTTACGATTTTAGTTAAGTGTGATATGCCTCCAGCACTGCCAGCAGTAGGTGGTATTAGTGATGGTGATAATGGAACGATTGTTCTAACAGCAGCTATTGATGCTGCTACTAGACCAAACCATACAGCAGATGCAGATATAGCAGCAACTATCCAAAATGTCTATGCAGATGGCGCAGGAGCTGATGGAGACACTGCCAACAATGGTGCCCATGCAGATCAGGGCACATACCACATAGTTAGTCCTGATATATCTATGGTAAAGAGCTCCATAGTTATAAGTGACCCAGTCAATACAGCAGCAGGTGGTACAACTCCACACCGCATACCAGGAGCTACAGTAAGATACTGTTTTACAGTTGATAATAACGGCTCTGCAGATGCAACTAGTGTTAATATAGTAGATGACTTTACTGTAGGCAATAAAGACAGCATGACATATGTAAACTCTGGCTTTATAGCACAATCAAATGCTCTAGCTTGTGATTGTGCAGCTGTAGCCGATACAAGTGGTAGCTTTGCAACACCAGATGTCACTATACCAGTAGGTACTATAACATCTGCTCCAGCAACAGCGCGTATATGTGCCTATATTGAGGCAACTATAGATTAGTGTTTAAGATGAGAGCACTTGTGCAGATCTTATATCTCCTTTTTGCACTATTGCCAGTAGTGCTTAGTGCCGCCATACCAGGTGATGTACTAAGCAATACAGCAACAAGTAGCTATAGTGCTGGAGTAAAAAAGATACAAGTAAGCTCCAATGAGACCAATGTCACAGTAGTTCGTTCACCATCAAGCATAGAGTTTTTGCGCTATTTTAAAACAGGAGCTGATGAGAATTTGTCTCTTAGAAATACAAAATATTTTGATGGTTCACACATGAGCGATATGGATCCACCAAGAGCAGCTGATGGAACCTTGCTAGATTTCAACAATATAACACCAGCAGTAGTCAGTTCTACTTTTGGCGGAGATGATCTTATCTTGATTCGCGTGACAGACTTAGATCAAAATGAGGACAATACTGCCATAGATACTATAGAGTTAAACATAAGCAACGGCACTGATATAGAGCTTATAGAGCTTAGAGAGACATCACCATCTAGTGGTGTCTTTGTAGGCTACATAAGAACCAATACAGAGAGTGTCACGCAAGCTGATGGGCTTTTGAGTGTAGATAGGGGTGATAGTATTACTGCTATATATCGTGATGAGTTAGATGTTGTCACAAGCTCAACTGCTGATGCAACAATTGTCTTCTATTCACATGTATTTTTAGCTAGAGATGGTAGGCGACTAGATGGTATAGAGGTCTCTTTGGTAGATGCTAGTAGTGGCACTCTGCTAGATAGCACAGTAACTCAAAATAGTGGAGAGTATATATTTTATAACATACCTGCTGGCAGATATATACTTGGAGTCAATGATCCAAAAAATATATATCATGCCCCATCTGTCTATGCTCCATCAGAGACCTCTAAGTATGGTTTTGTTGTTTATGATGATGGCTCATACTCAAAACCATTTATAAATACTGAACTACCTTCTCAAACTAATGCAGGCGCTAGAGCTTCTGCTGTAATTAAGCAGTTACGCAACATAGATATACCCATGGATGACCTAATCTACTCTATATCTATCCAAAAAAGTGCCTCTAAGCAGGTTGCTAGCGTAGGTGAGTTCATTAAGTTTACTCTTTTTATTGAAAATAGTGGCGATGCAGATCTAGTAGATGTTAATGTCACAGATATGCTTCCAACTGGATTAAAATATGAGACATTAAGCGCTAAGCTTGATACCTTAAAGATCAAGACAGATCTAAGCCTTGATGGAAAAACCATAAGGTGGCAGATAGGTAATTTGCCAGCATCTGCTAGTAGAACCCTTACATATGTTGCGCAGGTTGGCACAGGCATAAAGGGCAATAAGATTACAAACCAAGCCATCGCAAGCTCAAAGCGTATAGAGAGCTCAAATATTGCAACAGCAACAGTTAAGATTGAAGAGGAGTTGTGGCGCAATAGAGCATTTATAGTTGGGCAGATCATAAATCAAGATCAAAATAGTACTGATGGCATAGAGGGCGTTAGGGTCTATCTTGAAGATGGAACCTACACCAATACCGATAGAGACGGCAAATACCACTTTGAAGCTCTTAGCATAGGCACACATGTGGTTCAAGTAGATCAAGATAGCTTAAGAGATGGTGTGGAGCTAGTAGAGTGCACTCAAAACCCAAGGGCTGCATTAAGAACATTTTCTAGATTTGTTGATCTGCGACAAGGAGCTATAAAAAGGGTAGACTTCTGTCTTAAAGGATCTATCAAAATAGATAGAGTTGTGCCAGATTTAAATGAGACTAAAGATAGCAACACTATGCCCGAATATAGCCCGTCGACTATACGCAATCTTAAAGATCCTCCATCGATACTCTGGCCTCCAAAGAGGTATGTGCCCAGTATACCAACAACTAAAATAGCCGTTTTACACTCTATCAAAGACTCAGCTCAGTTATGGCTAAATTCAGAACAAGTGAGTCTGTTAAATTATGACTCTCAAGTTGTAGATAAAAGAAGTGGTAGAGTGCTAACTATCTATAAAGGTGTAGATCTGTTGGCTGGTAAAAATAGCCTTGAAGTTCTCATTAAAGATCAAAATGGCAAAGTGCTTAAGAGAGCTATAAGATCTATCCATGTATCTGGTGCTCCTGTGAAGTTGCGCTATCTACCTGAACTCTCAACGCTTGTTGCAGATGGTAAAAACTCACCAATCATAGCTGTTCAGCTTTTTGATAAAGATAACTACCCAGTTCGTACAACACTAAAAGGCTCCTATAGCATTGAAGAGCCATACATTTCGCAAGACTCTATAGATAAGTTATCATCTGACCCCTTAGGACTTAGAGGAAGTGAAGATAGGTATACAGTTGGAGCCCATGGTGTTGCCTATATTAGACTACAGCCTACAACAAGAGCAGGTGAAGCAACCTTACACTTTGATCTTGATGGGCGCACACAGAGCATAAGAGCTTGGTTGTCACCAAAAGCGCGCGAGTGGATTGTGGTAGGTTTTGGTGAGGGGAGCGTTGGCTATACAACTCTAACACAAAAACAAGAAGATGGCTCATCAACTAGCCAAAAAGAGATCACGCGAGATGGTAGAGTTGCCTTTTTTGCCAAAGGCAGCATTAGGGGTGAGTGGCTATTGAGTATGGCTTATGATAGTGGCAAAGAGAAGGGTGATAAAGAGCTTTTCTCTAAGATAGATCCAAATAGCTACTACACGCTCTATAATGATGCTTCAAGAGAGAACTATGAGGCATCAAGCACAAAAAAGATATACCTTAAGATAGAAAAAGATCGCTTCTATGCACTTTTTGGTGACTACAGTACAGCACTATCGTATACGGAGCTATCAAGATACTCTAGGAGTTTTACAGGTCTTAAGAGTGAATATAGTGGCGACAACTTTCAGACAAATCTATTTGTTGCCAATACAGATCAGCTCTTTGTTAAAGATGAGATAAGAGGTGATGGCACATCTGGAGACTACAAGCTAAGCAAAGATAACATAGTGATCAACTCTGAAAAAGTGAGCATTGAGGTTCGCGATAGACTACGCGATCAGATCATTGTATCACGCAAGACTCTACAGAGATTTAGAGACTATGAGATAGATTATGGTAGCGGAACTATAAAATTTAAAAGGGCAATTTTTGGTAGTGACAGTAACTTTAACCCACAATTTATAGTTATAGATTATGAGGTTGATGGTGATGAGGAGCAGAGCTATACCTATGGAGGGCGTGTAGCTGTAAGTACAAGCAGTAAAAATCTAGAGTTAGGTGGCACATACATCAAAGAGGATAGAGATAGATCAGATAGCCTACTCATGGGTGTAGATAGTAGAGTCAACATTGGTGAGCACACACAGATAAGAGCTGAATATGCACAAACAACCAACACAAAAGATAACAACTCAACAACAGCTGATGCTTCACTGTTGTCTATTGAGCATGTAGACTCTGGAGTCTATGTTCGCGCATACTACAAAGAGCAGCGTGATGCTTTTGGGTTGTCTCAGATCTCAACATCTCAGCGCGCTACAAGAAAGATAGGTGTCGATACCAATAAGCGTATCTTAGATAGAGTAAGCCTATCTAGCTCTATGTATAGAGATACTCAACTGCAAGATAAAATAGATCAAGATGTTGTAGAGGCTAAGGTGAGCTATGATGATCTATTTTGGCAAAATTATCTTGGCTTAAGGTATGCAAAAACGACAGATAAAGACTCAACCCAACAGCTACTTTTTGGTCTAAGCAGAAGTTTTTTTAATCACTCTTTAAGACTCTCTGTTTCACATGAGAGATCGCTACAGAGAAGTCAAGATGATAAATTTCCAACAAGAACACTACTTGGCATAAAATACTCACTAACATCTACCTCTGATATCTTTTTAAATTTTGAGAGAGTTGAGTTGGATGATAGCAAAAAAGATAGTGCTAGAGCTGGAGTGCGCGTGCGTCCTTGGAGCGGTGCTACTCTCTCAAATGCAGCAGTTAGCGAATTTGATCGTGATCAGACCAGACTCTTTAATACACTAGGCATACAGCAAAATGTCCCCATCACTAAAAATGTCTCAATCATATTGGGGTATGAGAGAGCTCAGGAGTTTAGTGAGTCAAATGGCTCATCTAATGCAGACTACTCAGCATATAGTGCTGGTATAAGCTACAATCAAAAGAGCTACACTACAAGAGTAGATGCAGAGTTAAGAGAGAGTGCTCAAGAGGAGAAGATTAATGCAGATGCTAGTATCTATACTCAAGCTTCAACAGCATTAGCATTGGCGCTTGGGGCTGGTTACTCTAAGCAGTCCCAAGCACACTCACATACACAGCAAAATAGCACAAGATTTTCATTGGCATATAGACCTCGTATAACAGAGTGGATTGTGTTTGATAAGCTAGAGTACAAGTATAAAGAAGAGTATGCAAGCCAGCAGAGCCTAACCACCACTAAGTTTATCAACAATCTGCATCTAAACTATACACCACATAGTGATTTTGAGGTGTCGTTTCAGTATGGGTTTAAGCATGTTATTGATAACATAGATAGTGTTGAGTATAGAAGCTATGTAGATCTTCTAAGTGGCGATATTCGGTATGATCTCACAAGGGCTATTGAGATAGGAGTCCATACTAGCATCTTGCACTCTTATAGTGCCAATAACTATGACTATAGCTCTGGTTTATATCTTGGCTATAACATATTTGCAAATACATATCTTGGGGTAGGCTATAACTTTGATGGCTTTAATGATAGTGATTTTGAGCTTCAAAATTATCGCAAAGAGGGTCCATATATAAGATTTAGAATCAAAGTAGATCAGCAGAGCTTAAGAGATCTACTTAGAGTGTTTGGAGGGTGATGATGAGAGCTATTTTACTACTAGCCACACTCTTGATGATACAGACACAACTGTTTGCTTGGAAGATGGAGGCAGATAAGATCACAGTCTTAAATACAACTGGTAACACTACCACATCGATCACCTTTAGGCAGACCTATGATACAACCCCGCTCATCTTTCTGCTAGCGACAGACCGTGGTAGTGATCCTGCAACTTTAAGGGTAAAAAATGTCACTACAACGGGTTTTGATGTCTATATAGTTGAGCCTGATGGCAATGATGGTCCACATGCTAGAATGACATCTGTACCATATATAGCCATAGAGCCAGGAGTACACACTCTGCCAGATGGCACTCAGATAGTAGCTCAGAGTATCTCAACACAAGCTTATAGGGCTAAACTCTTAGCAGGCAGCAGTTGGGATACGGTCTCTTTAAGTGGATTTAGTACAACTCCAGCCATATTGGCTCAGATACAGACAGCCAATAGTGAAAGAGTAGATACTCCAGTCCCAAGCGCAGTATCACGACCGTGGATGAGCATCGCCCTTAGAGGTGTCTCGTCTACAGGCTTTCAGATAGCTCTGGAACGCTCAGAGACAACTCTAGGCACTCTAAATAGTAACGAAGAGATCGCATATTTGGCTATAGATAGTGCTCTTAGTGGCTCAAATCACTACTTTGGCTCATCTACTGCTGATAGGATCTGGTATGAGAGTATTCGCTCAACCGATACCATAGCTGGTTGGGATAACTCCGCTGCAGGTTACAACATAGCATTCTCAACAGCCTATCCAGACCCCATAGCAGTTGCCACTAAAAACAGTAGAGATGGTGGAGATGGCGGATGGTTGAGGCGACGATCTATATCTTCTAGTAGTATCTCTTTGGTAGTAGATGAGGATTTAGCAAATGATACTGAACGCGCACACACAACAGAGAGAGCTGGTGTAGTTATCTTCTCAGAGCCATTTGATGTTGAGTTTATATATAACACTACAGCTGCTATGAGCATCAATGAACTTCTCTACAATGAGGTGACAACTGGTGTAAATAATGATGAGTTTATAGAGCTATATGTGACATCATCTGGTGATCTAAATGGCTTTGTACTCACAGATCAAGATACTAACTTTTATAGATTTTCATCTTTGAGTGTTAATGTAGGAGATTATGTGATAGTGCACCTTGGAACTGGTGTTGATAGCAGTGCAGGCTCTATACACCACCTCTACAAAAATAGTACAACTATACTTAATAACAATAATGATGATGTGGTGTTATTGAAACCAGCTCAAGATGTGAGTATCTTGGCAGATAACACAGCATTTAATGCAGAGCCTATGGACTATGTAGCGTATGGCAGAAATAGTGTCGGCTCAAATGTAGATGCTATACCAGTTAGTATGAATTTGATAACACTAAGTTACTCATACACTTTTGGCACAGAGTTAACTGGAGCGGTTAATGGTGAGTCTATCTCACTCACTCCAAATGCAATAGATAGCGATCAAGCACGCTGTTGGGAGCGCACTACAAGTGGCAATGCAGGCAATAACGGATGTGCTGGATACATACCTACAAGAGCTACAGATGCTACATATCTACACTCACAAACACAGAGCAATACTGCTATGCCAAATATCATACTAAGTAAATCTGCGCTACCAACATACGACCCTGTTAATGCAACTATCAATCCAAAGGCGATTCCAGGCTCTATCATAGAGTATACTATAGCTGCTAGAAATGAGGGAGCAGGAGCTGCAAATAACATATCTATTGCAGATAAAATCCCTACAGATCTAAAGTTGTGTGTAACAGCAATTGGGCAGTGCCAAGTAGCACAGTATACAGATGGTAGCCCAAATAGCACTCTTAGCTTAGGAGTTATAGAGTACTCTGATGATAACGGTACTACATTTGCCTATACTCCCTCACCAGATATAGATGGATTTGATATCAGCGTAACAGATATTCGCATCAATCTAACAGGTACATTCGTCGCTAGTATTGGAGCACCTTATCCAAACTTTGAGATCAAACTCTACACTGGTATAAGATAGCTCGATAGTAGATGGTATCTATACTATCGGTATGTACACCTCTGTCACTATTTTACTAGGATCTGTCTCTCTCCATGCGTTGATATATTTTTCAAAAGATGGCTCATCTCTATATGTGTAGCCATTCTGCTCTAGCCATGCATAAAGTCCATACCAGGCTCTATCTGCTGCATCCTCTTTGCCTTTGTATTTAGTCATAGCATATCGCCCTCCTGCAATACTTTTTGTCTCAAAGCCATAGTTGGCTAGCTCATCTATCTCTGCTTCACTCCATGCAAGAGCTGCATCATAGCGGAGGTTATTCTCATCTGTTACCTTTGGATCATCGTGACATATACCCAATGCTTCACCATTACCCTCACCAAGACTCATTTTGATGCTTGGAGGGTTTTTGGTAAACACTCTCTCTAGATCATGCATCTTCTCACTCAGCCTTTTCCAAGCAATCTCAGAGCTTCTCATGTACTCACCAAGCTCTCGTGTAAAAACTACTTTAACCTCTTCTCTCTCAACTATTTTAACATTTTTCATGTCCAATTCCTTGTATCTATTACAGAGCAAACTTACACTCTCTTTATATGCTGTTGGAGTTGTGCCAAACCGTATCTTAAATGCTTTTAAAAACCCTGTTGGAGTCTGATATCCAGCATCAAGAGCTACCTCTATCATGCTCCTCTCTCTTAGGACTAGTTCAGATGCTGCGCGCTCAAGTTTTAATCGAGCAACATACGACATAGCTGACTCACCTACATGCAGCTTAAATATCCTACAAAAATGAAAATGAGAATATCCAGCAACTTTAGCAAGTGTAACTATATCTAGCTCTTCATCTAGATGTGTCTCTATGTAGTATGTCACTTTTTGCATTTGGGTACTCATCTTCTCTCCTTCACTTTTGATAGCACCAGTATAAGATAATTGATTTTTTTTGTCTCTTCCATGCTTGCTATAAGTTATGCTCAAGCTACTTGTAGCATGTAGTTTATGCTCTTTAGAAGTTTATGTAAAAAGTGGCACCATTTTTATCATTTAAGATGCCTATATGACCACCTAGACTAGTCTCAACAATCATCTTTGACATATAAAGACCAATCCCCAAACCTCTCTTTTTTGTTGTAAAGTATGGCTCAAATATCTTCTTAGTGTCATCAACCTTAACACCCCCAGCATTGTCGCTCACTCTAACACAAAGAGCATCAATCTCAATGGTGACTTGAGGTGTATCTATTTTGCGCTCTAGAAGCACATCTTCAGCATTACTTAGTAGGTTCAATAGTACCTGTTTATACTCATTTTTATGGTTCATAATCTCTATATCTTTTATGACTATAAGCTTTAGTTCGATCTTATCAAAAGCGATAAAATCAACTACTTTTTGACTCTCATGGGCTAATGAGAAGTACTCTTTAGCTCTATTGGGCACATAAAAATTTCTAAAATCATCAATGGTTTGTGACATAAACTCTAGTTGAGCCGAGGCCTCTTTTAGTTTCTTGGTGTGATGTTTGTGTGTATCTTGACTCTCTATGTTCATAAAGATATATCCTAGACGCGCCAATGGTTGTCGCCATTGGTGAGCTATGCTGCCTAACATCTCTCCCATGGAGGCGAGTCGACTTTGATGGACTAGTAGCTCTTGTTGTTCCTCTTTTTCATTCCTAATCTCTCTCATTTTGTAAGATATAGCAATAGCAAGAAAAAAGGCTTCAATGGTTGAGCCAACAAGGATGGGATCAAAAAAGAGTAGCTTCTCAGGAAAAAAGTCAGAAATAAACACACCTGCCATCAGTGCAAACCAACCAAAAATAAAAAATAGAGCCGGTTTGTAGCCCTGTTTTAATCGTAACCAAGCCACCCATATGGTATAAAGTAATATAAATGTATAGAGTTTAAATATCAACATAATAGGGAAAAAGAAGAGCACTAGATCAACAACAGCAAAGACTGTTATGTAGCGTAAGATTTTATCGTGAAAAGGCAGATATTTTTTTGTCTCTAAAAAAGAGCGTATGAAAAAAAGAATAAAAAGAATAACCACTTCAACGATGATAAAGTAGAAAAAAATAGCAATCTCTTCATACTCTATATGTCCAATCACATATGTCTCAATTATGTCAGTTTGATAGATTAAAACTACTATCATAAAAAGTTGCATCAGCGTATAGTAGAGAAAAGATTTTTCACGATTATAAAGATATAGTGCTCCATTGTAGATAGCTGCCATAAATATAAGCCCAAAAAGAAAAAAAGAGATCAGTATTTTTAGACTATATTTATCTATCCAAGTAGAGAAAGTTTGCGGTGTATAGAGTGTTGCAATAGGAGTAACATGAGATTGTGAAGGGGTAGCTTTTAGAAAGTACCTTCTCTGATCTTCAGTTTTTATATAGTAAAAAGATAGGTATTTTCGTCCTAAAAATGAAAATTTTTCTAAGTTTTGGTGAGGCTTAAAGCTATGTTCTTTAAAATCAAAAGCTGTATGCTCTATCCAGTAGCTTCCACTTGAGAGATTCTCATCTAGCTCAACCATTATCCAGTTAGATTGATGTATGCTGTCTTGTTTTATAGAAGATGGCTCTTCACTATCCCATAAGATCTCAACCTCTTCATCTCTTTGCTCTTGTTTTTGTACTTTAAATTGTGAAGCATAGTTGCAGATATCTGCGATATCTATCTTCTCATCAGTACTATAAGAGCTAAGAGTTACAGAGAAAAGAAGAGATGGCAATAGAGCCAACAATACAATAAACTTTTTCACAAATAGGCTCCAGTAAAATAGATCTTAAAAAGATATACCTGTGTTAAAGATACCATTAAGACCCATACATACATGTGAGCTAAGCCACATGCTCTAGCTTCTTTTATGGTATGGTATGTTTTGGAAAAAGTATTTTGCATACATAGTCTTAAGTAAGATGTATCTTTTCTCATTTTTTTCACATATAGTTCTATTATAATATCACTAAAAGGTAAAAAATAAACTTTGCTCAAAAGGAGAGTTGTTGATGGAAATTTTTGCTATATTGACATTGGGACTACTTTTTATTCCTTATCATCTTAAAACTAAGCTTATTATCGATGTGCCTAAAGATAAAGTTTTAAAGACTCTTATCGATACACCAAGCTACTCTCAATGGAACCCTTTTATTGAAGATATTCAAGGTACTTTAGCACTTGATGAGTCCCTAGAGATCACACTCAATATAGGTGATAAAAAGATGCATTTTTATCCTACAGTTATCTGGATGGATCAGAATGGATTTTCTTGGAGAGGTAGTTTGGGGTTACGATATATCTTTGATGGTGAGCACCGATTTTTTCTTGAAGAGAGCGGGAGTGATAGGACTATTTTTCACCATACAGAGCGTTTTCAAGGACTGTTAGTTTGGTTTTTTTACCCTACCATGAAACAGACTAGGAGACGATTTGAGTTGATGAATAGAGCTCTGCTTTTAGAAGTTCAAGAGAGGAGTTAGATTATGAGAGCTATTGTATGTACAAAGTATGGAGCACCAGAGGTACTCCAGCTTCAAGATGTTGAAAAACCTACACCTAAAAAGAGTGAGATACTTATCAAAATCCACGCAACAACCGTGCACATAGGAGATACTAAGATTAGAGGTTTTAGACCTGATATGGGTATGTTAGATCTTATAGTAAAGCCTATGATGAGAATTATGATAGGCTTTAGAGGTCCTAGAAGAAAGATACTTGGGATGGATTTAGCTGGAGAGATTGAGGCTGTAGGTAAAGATGTAACACGATTTAAAGTTGGTGATGAAGTTTTTGCATCAAGTGAGATGAAGTTTGGTGCGTATGCAGAGTATATCTGCTTAGAAGAAGATGGTATCATAGCCCTTAAGCCAACAAATAGAACCTATCAAGAGGTAGCACCCATTGTCAATGGAGGACTTACAGCTCTACTTCTTCTAAAAAAAGCCAGTGTCCACAAAGATCAAGATCTGCTTATCTATGGTGCATCGGGTAGCGTTGGTACATTTGCTGTACAACTTGCCAAATATTTCAGAGCCAAAGTAACAGCAGTTTGTAGCACAACAAACTTAGAGATGGTAAGCTCACTTGGAGCTGATGAGGTTGTAGATTATACTAGAGAGGATTTTACTCAAAATCCTAAGCGTTATGATGTTATCTTTGATGCTGTTGGTAAACTCTCTAAATCTAAATGCAAAAGATCACTCAAAGAAAATGGTATCTACATGAATGTACTTACTTCAACAGATAGTTTAAAGTTAAAGTCTGAAGATTTAGAGTTTCTTAAAGAGCTTGTAGAGAGTGAGCATTTAAGAGCAGTTATAGATAAAACTTACCCATTGGAGCAGATGGTAGAAGCTCATAGGTATGTTGACAAGGGGCATAAAAAAGGAAATGTAGTTATAGAAGTTGTTGCATAGATCCTCTTTTGTTATACCTACTTTTGTGAAGTTTGGTTTTTTGGGAGCATAAGCGCTGCTGCTCCTAAATCGTTTGAGTTTGCTCTTTGTTTAAAGTTTAAATGTTTTATATATTGATAAGTTAGTGGAAAGTTTGTTAAGTTTTCTGGTAAAGATATAGCTTGATTTTTTATAGATGCTATATCTTTTGGTAAAAGAGTTTCGAGATCTATAGGGATCTCTTGTGAAGTTATCGTATTTTCTGCTCCATTGATAGTTGGTCTCTCTCCAATATCTGCATATGGATAGCACTCTGTATCTGTTTCTTGTGTATTCCAACCACTACTTATCCAGTTTTTGCCTAAGTTTACAGTTCCGCTGTTGTTACTCATACAGATGTTAGAAGGTACTCCCCCTTCTGTTTCACTAGCAAAGTAGATGATATTATTGAACACCTCAATAGTCTCCTTTGAATGGACGATGGGTGTAGATTCAGCAAGTCTCATATCAAAAACTCTAAATCTCCAATCATCATCTTTGTCATTTAAGATTGAGACTGTGTTGTTAAAAAAGTACAACTTGCCCTCTCTGGCTAACTCGATGTCATTATCCCAGCCATAGTGAACTAAGCTTCCAGCTACTGTTTTACTACCTATATGATTGAAAAAATTACCATACACATGAGTGCTTCTATATGCTTTTTCAGCCTCTTTGACCTTTTTTAAAATATCTTCATCTACACCACCATTGTTAACCGCCCATTTTCTATACTCTTTTTCTATATACCAAGGTGCTGCATCCTCTACCTCTACAAGATCAAGTGAGCGAGAACTGCCGCTATCGAACCAATTGTAGCGAATTATAGAGCCTGCAACTCTCTCTTTTAGGGTTGTACCTTGTGATAGTGGATCGTTTGGCCCAAAATGGTTGTATTGGTAAATTGCTCCTATTGCTTGAATATAAAGTGCATGATGTCTAGAGCTTTCTGGTTGGCTATGTCCATGAAAGTAGTTTCCTTCTATGAGGATGTTTCTAGTTAAATGAGCTTCATTGTACCCTTGAGACATAGTAAAAATTCCGTTGCCACAATTTTCGATCTCATTGTTTTTGATGGTGATGTTGTCACCAGCTTGAATCCTTATGCAAGCTGCCCCATTTTCATACTCACTACTGCTACCATCGACTCTTGTATAGCTAAATCCTTTTTTTGCATTTTTTATATGAAGACCATCTATGGTGATGAAGCTATCTTTTAGATCATAGTCTTCATTGTAAATCATAATCATAGCCAAGCCCTCCATGGGTTCATAGGTAGTGTAAGCAGAAGCATCATCAGGATCATTTACGGCACCATCACCATCTAAGATAGGTCTCTCACCATTTGATCCGGGAACTCCACAGATTCTTAGAGGCTTATCTTCTGTTCCGCTAGTTCGGATAACTATCTTCTCTCTGTAGGGAGTTGGTTTATAAAATATCCTAACACTATCACCAGCTTTTAAGTTATCCCAATCTATATCGCTCAATTTGGCATAATCTTTACCAGGTCCTACTCTATAATCCACCCCTAAACCACTTGGTTTGCATGCTTGCACTACAGGTGGGGCAGTTGAGCTGCTTGATGAAGAACTTGATGAGACAGTTAGGCTGCTTGATGAAGATGCTATGAGGCTGCTTGATGAAGATG
>JAMONY010000020.1 GCA_027066325.1 Helicobacteraceae bacterium
AGTCTATGGGGTCTTGAGTGTTAAAACAGCCTTGAAGTAGGAGCGCTAAGATGATAGGATATAGGAGTCTGTAGCACATGTTTAGCCTGATGTTGATTTTTGGTATTGTAATATATGATGGCTTAAAGATTGCCCAGTGTTTATGTGGGCTCTATCTTTAAAATGTAGGACTTTTTTGCATAACAAGGGTTGGTGCTACTTGATACCGATCTTTTTCCAGTACTCCCTAACCATATCTTTGGTCTCTTGGGGTAGTGGAACATAGCCTAGATCAGTTGCAATTTTATCACCATTTTTATATGCAAAATCAAAAAACTTAGCTACCTTTTTATTGGCTTCTGTCTGCTCTTTTGCCAATAAGATAAAAGTAGCAGCAACTATGGGGTATGATGTTTTGCCTTTTGGGTAGGCTATGAGTGCATAAAAGTTGTTATCTGGTGTCCAAGTTGCATGTTTTGCAGCATCTTGAAAAGATTTAAGAGTTGGTGTGATGTACCTACCCTCTCTGTTTTGCACCTGTGCGGCTGAGAGCCCTAACTTCTGCTTAAAAGAGTACTCTATGTAGCCTATGGAGTACTTTGTCTGCTCTATGTTTGCTGATACTCCAGCATTGCTTTTACCTGCTATGATATTGCCCTTCCAGTTTGGCTTTTTACTTGCTTTAAATACCCTACTGTCTAGCTTTGAGAGGTAGTATGTGAAGTTGTAGGTAGTTCCTGATTTGTCTGCCCTTACAACTACGGTTAGTTTTTCATGTGGAAGTTTAAGATCTGGATTTACACTCTTGATTGCCGCGTCATCCCAATGTGTAATCTCTCCACTAAATATGCCCGCTATAGCTTTTTCGCTAAGCTTTAGTTCTGCATCTTTGATGCCTGGTATGTTGTATGAGAGAACGATGCTACCTATGACTGATGGGAACATGTAGAGCTTATCTTTTGTTAGCTTTTTGCTCTTAAGTGGCTTGTCACTTCCTCCAAAATCAACCATCCGTTTTTTGATAGACTTGATTCCATCTCCCGAACCTGTTGGTGTGTAGTTTACTCTCTCACCTGTTTGTGTATTGTACTGAGTAATCCATGACTTATATATGGGTCCTGGAAATGATGCACCTCTGCCTTGCAGTTGATCTGCTGCTGCTGTGGTGATAGTGGCTACTGCTATGAGCGCTACAAGATTTTTGAGTTTCATAAATGATCTCCTTGGGTTTAGGTATCGGTATTGTAAGATAGTGTGGTTGCAAAATGGTTACAAGGAGATTTAAGGTCTTATGATACTAGCTTTAGCTTATCTTGTCGGCTCATTTTTTTAATGGCATACTCACGCTTACTAGCCTCACTTCTAGTAGAGTAAGTCTCACTATATATAAGGACAACTGGAGATCTAGAGCGTGTATATTTTGCACCCTTATCAGAGCTATTGTGCTCTTTGATGCGCCGATCTAAATCTGTGGTGATACCCGTATAGAGTGTACTGTCTGAGCATCTTAAGATATACAGATAGTACATCTACCAATCTAACGACTGGATTTTAGCGCCTTTTAGTGGAAATAGAAAGTTTTTATTTTGCTCTAATCTTATGATACCAATTGCGCTCTCTTGAAGATAATTTTTAACATACATAACTACTTTACCGTTTTGGGAAAATCTAGCAAATTCGTTATCTCCTGTAGCTGTAAGCCGTCGAACAAAATCGCTCTTTGTTGAGATAAGATGTAGATTAAAGGTGTTTGGTTCATAGGCGTTATCACTCTCGCGTGATTTATAGATGATATACTCATTATGAGCTGTACTTGCTGAGTTGTTTCTACCATAATATACCATCTGCTCAACACTTCGTTGCCCAATATTTTTGGCAAAGATATTTGGATAGCCTAAACGATTGGAGACAAAAACAACTCTTCCATCTCCTAAAAATTGACCGTTAACATCTATGCCGCTATAGGTTGTGACTCTTCTCTTTTTCTTAGTTATGGTATCAAAAAGATAGATATCTGGTTGCCCATTTGGTGCCATTGTAAGCAGAAGTTTTTTGCCGTCTCTACTAACATCTGAACAGACTAACATACCATCAGATGTGGCTATAAGCTCTTTTTTTCCTGTCTTAATATTGACTCTATAAAGTGTTGGTATCTGAGTGCTTAATGATGTGTAGTAGATCGCGTTATGCTTCTCATCTGCCCACCTTGCAAAGACATTTAGACCACCTTTGATAATGACATGTTGATAAGTTAGCGTATAATCAGCTATAACAATCTCACTCTGTTTTTTTCCAACAAGGCGTGAGATAACTAGCTTGCGCTTCATCCACTCAACACTCTCTTGTCCAAAGTAGGCGTTTACATCATAAGCTATGGAGTGTGCTAAAAATACACTCATACTCTCTTTGTCCACTCTGTAACTTCGACTCATAACACTCTCTTTGTCTCGTATGAGCTTAGCATCAACAATAACAGTGCCTCTGTCATTCCTACTTAAACGAAATCTTAAAGTGTAGTTTTTACTGCTATCTTCTACACTATCGCTATCGTAATCGGCAGTATGATAGGTTGTGTCTACATTAAAAAGTGCCAATACATTGAGGTCTGCTTGTAGTACCTTGGCAAATTTTTTAGATGTACTCTCTCCTCTAAAATCAACTGTTGCATCTTCAACAACTATAGATGGAAGTGATCCACTCTCTTTTATGACATCGATGGTAGCATCACTAGCAAAAAGCCAGAGACTACAAAAAACTAAAATAATGATATGACGCATACTACTCCTTTGATATTAGACGAACATTAAGAGTTGCTACAACTCCATCTGGATTGAGTGCAAACTCTACAGAGCTTAGTCGCTGTTTTAGAGCTCTTATCTCCTCATCAAAAACAGCATCACCACTATAGCGCAAAATCTTAAACCCAACCATCTTTCCAGTAGCACTGATGGTAATTTGCACCTTTGCTACCAACCCTTGGCTACCAGATGGCGGATAGAAGTGATTGTAGATTGTAGCTTGAATAGAAGCTCTGTATCTATCGACCTCTTCGCCACTAGAGGCTCCTTTATTGGCCTTTGATGGCTCTACCAGCTTCATCTGTGCCACTTTTTGTGATGTAAGTGTACTCTTTCTGTCTTTAATCGCCTTGAGCCTATTTTGAAGAGATGATAGCCTTTTAGTCTCTACCTCTTGTGGCTTCACATCTTTTGTGGTATGTGTGATCTTCTCTGTTTTTACATCACTAAATAGTGAGCTTATATCTTTAGGGGTTGTAGCTCTCTCTTGAGGCTTTGAGTCTGCAGGTGGCTTTTTTATCGGCACAGGCATGGTAGAGTCTGATGGATCTTTAGAGTCAAAGAGAGTATCATCAAGTGAGACTGTCACGGCTGTGCTTTTATTGAGAGCAAATGATCGAACAGTCTGGGCATTTGCCAATAGTAGTGCAAATAGGACTATAAAAAAAGCAGAGACAAGAAGAGTAAACAGACCACCTAGATAGAAGTCTGAATCTCTTCTAACCGTTGGTAGCAAGAGAGACCTCACTAAAACCAGCCCTTTTAACTGCACCAAGTATAGATATCACTACACCGTAATCTAAACTCCTATCGGCACTAATCATAACAGATGATTTATCATCAAGATTTGCGCTAGCGTATCTATGAAAATTATCTGCAAAACCCAACATGTCAAACTTCTCTTTGTTTATATATATAACACCATCTTGATTGATAGTTATATGTACAGGTGCTCTCTTCTCAATCTGTTTTGAAGCTGAACCTTGAGGCAGATTGATCATCTCCTCATAGATCACATTGGGGGCGATGACCATCAAGATAGCCAAGAGCACCAACATCACATCTACAAGCGGTGTGATGTTTAACTCAGGTGCACTATCCCAATCAAAAAGATCATCCACCACTAGTCTCTCTTGAGAGAACTGCATCGCGCTGCATCTTTAAAAGACCAGTAAGCTCATAAGCTTTGCGCTTTAAGATCTGATGGTAAGAGTAAGCAAATATAGCAACAAATATGCCAGCAGCAGTAGCTATCAGAGCATCTGAAACGCCAGCTGCAATAACTGCCATAGTTCCGCTTGATTTGCCGATATCACTAAATGTCTCCAGTATGGATACAACTGTACCAAAAAGACCAATAAATGGTGATGTCGAAGCGACTATAGATAGTGTCGAGAGCCCTTTTGTAGACTCTTTAGTGCCAGCAAAAAGTGCTAACTCAAAGATAGATGGTGTAAGTGCTGTTGAAGATTTTACAAAACTGTGAAGATAAGAGCTAGATGCTATAGATTTAGCTCCCATAAGCAACTGCTCTAGTGAACTACTCTCTTTTGAACTCCATCTACCTAGTGTGATAGATTTTGAGAAAAATATCCAGTTGATAGTGATAAAATAGAGTGCCAATAGTGCTAAAACAGCTAGTGTGATTGGTGTACTATTTTGATAGTACAGATCAAGTGTATCTAACACAGTTCTCTATCCAACTCTACTAATAGAGTCTATCTTCGCTGAGACACTTGCAAGTGCCATTTTTGACTCTGATACATCTTTAAGAAGTTTTTTTGCACTCTCTAAAACTTCTGCCATACTACCAGAACTGCCGCTCAATGCAACAGCACCATCCGCAAGAACTGTTACACCATGCTCATTAACATTCACATGACCCCAATTAATAAGGATAGACTCTATACTCTTATCTTCGCGCAATACATCTATGACACCAGCTTTTAAAAGTGTGGAGAGAGATGAGTGGCGTGGTAAAACTCCAAACTCACCTTCACTTCCTGGCAGAGTCACCTCAAGAGCTACTCCATCATAGATCACTCCCGTTGGTGTAACGATCTCTAACTTTAAACTATCCATAGTTTATCCTTTGTGCTCTGTATGCTTACTTTTTCTGGGCTTTTTCTATAGCCTCTTTCATATCACCTACCATATAAAATGCACTCTCTGGTAAGTGATCATACTCACCATCTAAGATACCTTTGAAGCCTTTAATGGTATCTTCAAGGCTTACATATTTACCAGGTGCTCCAGTAAATACCTCTGCAACAAAGAATGGTTGAGATAGAAACTTCTCAATCTTTCTAGCTCTCTCAACAACTGCTTTATCCTCTTCACTAAGCTCATCCATACCAAGAATAGCTATGATATCTTGAAGATCTTTATACTTTTGAAGAGTCTGCTGAACTCCTCTAGCCACACCGTAATGCTCTTCACCTATAATCTGCGGATCAAGTAGTCTAGATGTTGAATCTAGTGGATCAACAGCTGGATATATACCCTTCTCTGCAATCTTACGATTTAAAACCGTCGTAGCATCAAGGTGAGCAAATACAGAAGCAGGAGCTGGATCTGTAAGGTCATCTGCTGGAACATATACAGCCTGCACTGAAGTGATAGAGCCCTTAGTTGTTGATGTGATACGATCTTGAAGCGCACCCATCTCTCTTGCAAGTGTAGGCTGGTACCCAACAGCTGAAGGGATTCGCCCAAGAAGCGCACTCATCTCTGAGCCTGATTGAGCAAAACGGAAGATATTATCGATAAACATCAATACATCAAGCCCTTTCTCATCACGGAAATACTCAGCCATAGTAAGACCTGTTAGTGCAATGCGGTTTCTAGCTCCTGGAGGCTCACTCATCTGACCGTAACATAGAGCAACCTTATCAAGCACATTTGAGTCTTTCATCTCATAATATAGATCATTACCCTCACGCGTTCTCTCACCAACACCAGCAAAAACAGATAGACCATCATGTCCATGTGCAACATTGTGAATAAGTTCCATAATAATAACGGTCTTACCAACACCAGCTCCACCAAATAGACCAACTTTACCACCCTTAGCATACGGAGCAAGTAGATCAACAACCTTGATACCTGTCTCAAACATTTCAGTAGTTGTGCTCTGCTCAACAAGTGGCGGAGGATCACGGTGAATTGACCATGTTGGAGCATCTGTTACTTGATCACCACCATCTATAGTCTCACCGATAACATTAAAAATACGACCTAAAACTTTCTCGCCAACAGGTACTTTTATAGGAGCACCAGTAGCTACAGCCTCCATGCCTCGCACAAGACCTTCACTCATATCCATGGCGATAGTTCTTACTCTTCCATCACCTATATGACCAGCTACCTCAAGCACTAGACGAAACTCATTACCCTCAACACTTGCCTTAACTTCAATAGCTTCATTGATAGCAGGAAGTTTTCCTTCAAAATCAACATCTACAACTGGACCCATTACCTGGACTATTTTACCAACCATTATCTCTCTCCTACTTCATAGACTCAACGCCACTGATTATCTCTATCAGTTCCGTTGTAATTGCTTCTTGTCGCGCTTTATTATAGGCAACCTTCAGTGTTTTGACCATCTCTTTGGCATTGTTTGTAGCTGCATCCATCGCCTGCATTCTAGCTGAGTGTTCAGCCGCAACAGAGTCAATAAGTGCATAATACAGATTGTACTGTGCATACTTAGTAACAAGTGAATCTAGCATCTTTTCGCTATCTTCAGCTTCGATCTCTATTAGTGAGCTCTTAGAGCTCTCTTCACAATCAAAACCTGTTGTATCAACTGGCAAAATCTTACTAACATGTAGCTCTTGGGCAAGCATATTTTTAAACCCGTTATAGACAATATAGACCTCATCAACGCTACCATCTTTAAAATCGGCTATAGATGAGTTCATAAACTCAGCGGCTCTGTCCATGTCTGGAGCAGAGCTTAGACCTATGACCTCATCTAACATCTGAATCTGATTAAAGCTAAAGTACTCTATACCTTTTTTACCGATACCTCTAAGGCGTACTTTTGTCTTCTTCTCTTTACTAGCAGTCAATAGCTTTCTAACAGCTTTGATAGTCTGCATATTAAAACCGCCACATAGACCTTTATCGGCAGTTACAAAGATGATATCGACCATCTTTGCATCTTCACAACTCTTGAAAAATCGGTTATCTATGCCTCCAACTTTAAGACACTCTATCTGACCTGCAAGCTCAACAATCACATCATTGGTTCTCTGTGCAAAAACTTTTGATCTTCTAGCTAACTCTTCTGCACGACGCAACTTAGCAGTTGAGACTAGCTTCATAGCGCGCGTGGTCTTCTGAGTGTTTGAAACACTTCCGATCTTACGCTTAATATCTTTTAGATTTGCCATTATCAGTCCTAATCAGCAATAAAAGCTGCTCTAAACTCTTCTAATGCCTTATTCATAAGCGCATTAGTATCATCATCTATCTTCAGATTTTTACGGATATTTTCAAAAATCTGAGGGTATGAAGCCTCTATAAACGGATATAGCTCTGACTCAAATCTTACTACGCTACCTGGATTGATATCATCAAGATACCCCTCATTACCTGCAAATATGATAAGAGCTTGCTTCTCTGCGCTTAGAGGTGAGAATGGAGGCTGTTTTAGCACCTCTACCATTCTTTGACCACGCTCTAGCTGGTTACGACTCACCTCATCAAGATCAGATGCAAACTGTGCAAATGCCTGAAGCTCACGATATTGAGCTAGATCTAATCTTAGAGTGCCTGCTACCTGCTTTGTAGCTTTGATCTGAGCGGCGCCACCAACGCGTGATACAGATAGACCAACATTGATAGCTGGGCGAACACCAGAGTTAAAAAGGTCTGTCTCCAAAAAGATCTGACCATCAGTGATAGAGATCACATTGGTAGGGATATATGCTGCAACATCTCCAGCTTGTGTTTCGATGATAGGAAGTGCAGTAAGTGAGCCAGCCCCAAGATCATCATTCATCTTAGCAGCTCTCTCAAGCAGTCTTGAGTGGATATAGAAAACATCACCAGGGTAAGCCTCACGACCTGGAGGACGACGAAGGATAAGTGACATCTCACGATATGCAACTGCATGTTTTGAGAGATCATCATAGACAATCAATCCATGTCTAGCATTGTCACGGAAGTATTCAGCCATTGTTACACCAGTATATGGAGCTAAAAACTGTAGTGCCGCTGCCTCTGCTGCTGTAGCAGATACAACGATAGTGTACTCCATCGCGCCATGATCTTCAAGACGGCGTACTACTTGAGCTACAGTTGACTCTTTTTGACCAACTGCCACATAGACACATACAACACCATTGCCTTTTTGGTTGATTATAGCATCAAGTGCAACTGTTGTCTTTCCAGTCTGACGATCGCCAATAATAAGCTCTCTTTGACCACGACCAATAGGCACAAGTGCATCTATAGACTTGATACCAGTTGCTAGCGGCTCATGCACAGACTTTCTAGCCATAATGCCAGGTGCCTTCTCTTCAACAAAGCGCATTTGAGTTGTCTCAATTGGACCTTTGCCATCTATAGGCTCACCCATAGCATTTACTACGCGTCCAAGTAGAGCATCACCAACAGGTACACTTAAAAGTTTACCAAGTCGTTTAACACTCATGCCCTCTCTGAGCATTACGCCACTACCAAGTGTTACAACACCAACACTAGCCTCTTCTAGGTTTAAGATAAGACCTTTAGTCCCATCTTCAAACTCTACCATCTCTCCTGACATGGCATTATTTAGCCCATATACTTTTGCAACACCATCAGCATAGCTAACGATCCTACCCACCTCATTGATCTCTACTTTGAGCTCAAAGTTCTCAATACGCTCTTGGATTATTGAGCTTATCTCGTCTGCTTGAATTTTTGCCATTACTACCTGTCTCCTTGTTAGATTGCTTTTAAGATATGCTCTGTTAGTTGAGCATCTAGACGACTCTTAGATAGATCTATCTGTAAACCTAGATCATCAACACTTACCTTTACACTATCATCTGCAGTTTTTACAAACTCAAGCTCTATCTTCACACCAGCCCTATCTCCAAGACTTTTGGCTATAGAGTCACTTACCTTAGAGTCTATCTTACTACTACTGTAGATATATCCTCTATAGATAGCCTTACTTTTTGCAAGCATTAAACGCATCTCTTCGGCTATAGATGGTAGAAGATCTATGCGCTTATTGCTCACTAACAACTTGAGCAGATTATCTACTCTGCTGTTGTTAAATTTTTTGACCGCTGAGAGCAAAATCTTCTCTTTCTCTTGAGCCTCTATATATGGATTGTCAAATATCTCTTTAGACTCTTTACGCAGGTAACTTTTACCCAACTCATCAAAAAGAAGAGCCGCACTCTCAAACTCTTGAGACTTAAGTGATGAGTGTAGAGCTTTCACATACTTAATAGCTACTGTATTGCGCATCTATGCCACCTTCTTTTGGAGTATCGAAGCCATCTTTTTCTGACTAAGTGGTGTTGAGCTAGAGATATCACCAGCTATACTAGACACAACTTCTCTGACCATATGTCTGCGTTCAAGCTCTTTTTTTGCCTCTGCTTGCTTGGTTAGTATCTCAAGATGAGTCTTAGACTCTAACTCTATCTGATCCTCTAATATCTTCTGCTCTTTTACTGTTGTCTCTTTAAGATTTTGAGCAAACATTTTAGCCTCTTCAACCCGTTGAGCTGCAGCTATCTTGATCTCTTTTGACTCCTGAAGCTTTTTTTGAACATCATTAAGCTGAGCAGCTATGCCAGCAGTTCTGCCAGTAAAAAATTTACCTATCGGCTCTGCAAGTAAAAACCACAATATGCCAACAAAGAGTATAAAGTTAAGCGTTCTTGGTGCAATATCAGTTGAACCATCAGATGCTAGGGCTGCTACTGATGTTAGCAAGAGTGCTGTTATAATTTTAATCATCAATCTTCCTTATATCTGATCTAGTTTAGCTTGGTATACTTTACTTAAAGCAGCTTTTTGAGTACCAAGTTTTTTAAGAAGTTCAGCTTTTTGTATCTCTAAATCTGCTTGAAATTCACTATATTTTTTAGCTAGATAGAGCTGCTTCTTCTCTGCCTTGCTCTTTGCTAACTCTTTTGCTTGAAGTATGGTCTGCTCTTTAGCATCTGCCGCTTCTCTACGCGCCTCATCTATAATAGCGTCTGCTTTAGCATTTAGTGCATCAACTTCATCCTGATTAGCACCAACTAGGGCTAAATCATTCTCTATATCTGCATCTCTTTTTTGCATAAAAAGAAACAGTGGCTTGTAAAGTGTAGCATTTAACACAACAATAAGAGCAAGAAAGACCACAGCGGTCGTGACTAATAGTATCGGATCTATATCTAACATACGCATCTCCGTAAATAGTTGCGCAATTATACTACCGATAAGGTAAAAAAGAGATTAAGGGGAGGTTAATATATCTATAAATGTGAAGCAGAGTAGCACTTAGAGCTCAAAGCATAGCAAATTACCTAAAAAAAGTATTTGAAGACAAGAAATCAATACACCTCTCTCATCTTCTTGATCTCTTCAGCACTCTTAAAATCAATAAAGCACTTCTCTAATCCTAAACCTCTAGCTTTTCTTCTAGCTGCTATCGCACCATCTTTTGAGTAAGCGATGATCTTCTCTCTATGCTTTGAGCGTCGCTTGATCTGCTCTATCCACTCTTTATCGTTTGGTAAAACAAGGTCAATATTTAGGGATGGGTTTGATGGTTTGTTTTCAGCATCTTTGCGAGCAAATATACATATGAATACAGTCATCAAGATAAGAGCCAACCCTTCACCATAAGGACCAAGCTTATCATACATCTGACTATACCAGTGCTTTCCAGTTAACCACTCTTGTATAAAAAAAATAATAATTGGCTTCTGTATCAAAAGCAAAGCTACACCATCAATCAAAAATGCTAATGCCGATATACAAGGAAAAGAGTAAAATCTTTTAAGACAGGACATTGTCACTTATATTCTCCCTGTAATAAAATTTATCTCATTTTGCATTGCTGCATATTTTGCAATAAGCAGATAACCCAACTCTTGAGCCATAGTAGCTACTGCTCCTAAGAATGGTACCCACTCTCTATCGTAGGTGTAAGTTGTGGTGTTGTTGTGCTCATCTGTCTGGCTTATCTTATTACCAAATTGATCGTAAGCATAGGTAGTTGTAGCTCCTAGTGGTGTTGTTAATGTTTTTGGGGTGTTTATACTAGAGTAGGTTATACTTAGAGTGTTACCATTTTTATCACTTATGCTGACTGGTGAGCCTAATGTGTTGTATGTTGTTGTTTCACTGTGTCCTAGTGCGTCTGTTGTAGTTAGGAGATTGCCGTTGCTGTTGTAGGTTTTGTTTAATGGTGGGGTGTTTGCGGTTATGGTTAGGGTGAAGAGCAGGAGGAGAGAAGTTAGTTTTAGTGGGTGTGGCATGTTTGGTTCCTCTCCTTTTTTGTTTTGTTATTTTACCCAATCAAAATAGGTTTTTCTTTACAGTCTTCATCATCGCCATAATATAGTTCTGTGCGCGCTGGATTACATTTATAAAACTGAAAACCTTTTAAGTTGTGTTTTTTTATCAATTCTATGAACTCTTTTGTTACAAAATAATCATTATCAACATAATCTTTATCTTTGATTCTAAAAATCATAGAGCCATCATATTTTTCTTCATTTACAATCAATTTGTTAATTTCAAAATAACTACTTGACCAATTTATTTTAATATTACTTTTTTCTTTGTCTAGACATTCAAGTTCATTTGTAACCCAATATCTATAGAGTTTTTCTTCTCTATCTACTACCTCAAGAGGAAGGTATATGCCATACTTTTCCAAAACATATCCTATCTTATCTATCATATTTTGACTAATGATATAAGAGTTACCCCTCCAAGTATTCATATCTCCATCAAGATATTTTATTCGCTTATCTTCCTTCATTGTAGTGAGCTTAGGAGGCTTCCAGTTATCTATAACATCTAAAATACCGAAAAAAAGTTGTTCAAAATATTTTTCTTCTTTATTTAGTGCTCTTGTTTTTGCTAAATCTGTTTTTGCTTTAGACATTGCAACGCTTTCATACATTTTATATTTTGGATGCTGAGCCCAAGTATATATTTTTCTCATTTTACCCAATCAAAATAGGTTTTTCTTTACAGTCTTCATCATCGCCATAATACAATTCCGTGTATCCAGGATTGCATCTATAAAACTCAAAACCTTTTAAGTTGTGTTTTTTTATCAATTCTATGAACTCTTCTGTTACAAAAAAATCATTGTCTATATAATCTTTATCTTTTGGTTTAAAAATCATAGAGCCATCAAACTTTTTTTCATCTACAATAAGTTTATTGATGTCAAAATAACTATTTGACCAATTTCCGTCAATCTTGCTTTTTTCTTTATCTAAGCACTCAATCTCATTTGTAACCCAATATCTATAAAATTGTTCATCTCTATCTTCTATCTCCACAGGCAACCATACACCGTATCTCTCTAGGATATTGCCCATTTTATCTATCATATTTTGGCTAATCAGATGTGTTTGACTATTGCCACACATTGTATGATGATCGCCAAGCCTATACTTTCTTCGTTTATCTAGCACAGCCGCTCTAAGTGATGAAGGAGACCAGTTTTTCATCTTCAAAGGATTGCTGTATGAACCATAGTATTTTTCACACTCTTCAAAAGCATCTCCAAATGTTTCACCATTTTTTTCATCCTCATCTAAGTCATTACAACATCCGTACATAGCATATTTATCGTGTCCGTATAAAAAATATATCTTAGTCATCTCTTATTCCTTATAATGGTCTTTGTCCTGTTAAAGGTTTATACTATTACCATATATCTATCAGCAACACTAGCATCAATTTCTTCTTCTATTGAAGTCCAATCTTTATACTTTGGATAATTTTTTACTAATTTATAAAGTTTTTCATCGATCAATTTAATAATCTTTTTATCTATAAGACAGCTAATAAATTCATCACAAATATCAATTTTTTCATTCAACAAATGACATATCGTTCCTTTATCAAAAGCCAACGTATTACCTTTGGGACCAAATTCTAAATCAACTTTATAATTCTCTTTTTCATTTTTGATAGAGCATCCTAGCCCATGAAAGAAAAAATATGTTTTATTATCAATCACTCCCGTCTCAGGTAAATCACCTTTCATAAAATGATAAAATAATTTTTCTTTATCACAATGAAAATATTTTGTCAATAACAAAATAGCTTTTCTTTTGTATTCTAATTCCTGATTTAAAATAGTTTTATATTTTTCTATATTACAATGCTTCATTAATAATTTACCTCCGAAAGTACCATATCTAATAACTCATGGCTCGGTTGTTTCTTTTTAAAACTTGCTAGTGTGCCAGGAATTATACCTATTGGTACATTAGCGATTCTTGATGCTATATACCTATGATGCCCTTCAACGATAATATTTCCATCTACTTTAATTGATGGAAATTTATCTCCTTTTAACATATCATCTACAAATTTTTCTATCTTTGGAATAGAAACACTTTTTTGATATGTTCTGTATGGAACACCCTGAAGGCTTCTTCTGACAATTTTTTTATTTAATGTAACAGCACCATTTACCAAAATAGATGTACCATTTTTTGTAGCACTTCTAAATTTTGAAGATAATTTCAATAATAGCTTATAGGCAACTCTACCACCAACTGAAGCCACCATTCCAAATAGAAAACTAGAACCAATATCTCCAGCTTCAAAAGAAGCATCAAGTATATTAGTGTA
This sequence comes from Helicobacteraceae bacterium, assembly GCA_027066325.1. Classification (GTDB taxonomy): domain Bacteria; phylum Campylobacterota; class Campylobacteria; order Campylobacterales; family Sulfurimonadaceae; genus Thiomicrolovo. The sequence continues at coordinate 13,611 of JAMONY010000020.1, forward strand.
TGATGTTATCTGTATGTTTGATAGCGTATTTCTAATACTCATAGCAGAACTCAGACCCAACATACTCACATACCCACTAGGGTCAACATACATGGCAGGATTTGCATTACCATACAGATAATGGTTCTGCGTTATAGGGTTGCCAGCTACTCCGTCATAAGTATCACGACTTATAAACCTTGTACTATTTGGACTATAGTATCTAGCTCTTAGATAGTAATCTTCCGTCTCTTTATCTAGTTGTTCACCAGTAAACAAAAAGTTATTTTCTGATGTACCTGTATGATTTGTAAGCTCACCATATGGAGTGTAATTGTAGCTATCAGTAAGCGTTTCTGAACTATCGACTAGCCCTCTTGTGCTACCTAAAGCATCAGTTAAAAAGAACTGCGAACCGTTGCTTATAAGGTCATTTCCATAAATATACTCAACAGTTGCACCACCTTTTGTCTCTGATATAACTTGTGCATAAGGCGTATTTGTATCTACAAGATAGCTTGTCGTAGCTCCATCAGCTACTTTTGCAATCCTATTATCATTTGCATCATACTTGTACTCTATCGTGCTTGTCGGTGTAGTAGCTTTAGTGAGTCTGTTTTTATCATCATACTCATAACTTGTACTATCTTTTTGTATCAAGTT
>JAMONY010000021.1 GCA_027066325.1 Helicobacteraceae bacterium
TCTTACTTCAGAGATAACCATAGATGCTTTAGCAGTAGACACTTCTAAAGAGGGAAGCTATAGGGTTAAGTATAGTGTAGAAGATAGTGCAAAAAATAGAGTTGAAGTTGTTAGGGTGGTGAAGGTGAACAGATACAATAGCATCAATGAGAAAAAATGGCCAAAACATATAAGGGGGCTTAATGTTGCTGTACCTCAAAAGTTTTTAGAGACATCTGAGCCATATGAGAGGATGTCTTCATGGGGTGTAAATGCCATAACTATCAACTTTGGAACAGATAAAAAATTAAGTATCTCTCAGAGTGAAGCTTTTAGAAGTCCAGCTGTACCTAAAAACATGGAAGCTTATCGTGGCGGTCTTGATAGATTGGACAAAATAGTCAAACTTGCAAAAAAATATGAGTTTTATATCATTTTACAAACAGCTGTAACAGTGGGTTATGATGGAATCAATGTTGCAACTGGAGAGAGTTTGGAAGCAAATGCCATTCAAGAGAGAGAGTATATTCAAAATGTGACTGATCTTACGGTTTTTATAGCCAATCGATATAAAAATGAACCAACTCTTCTTGCATACAACTTTATTGCAGAGCCTCATACTAAGTGGATAGTAGATAATTGGAGTGGTATTGTTGTTCCAAAGTTTGTTGATGCTATTCGAGCTGTTGATATGAACTCTTATCTAGTCTTTTCAGCTGGATTGTGGGGCTTTCCTGATTTTGGAAGTTCAAAAAAAGGGCGCATTAAAGAGCCAGTAAAAGATCCTGCAGATAAGATAGTTTACGGATGGCATGACTATGCACCACATAACTATACGCATCAAGGCATACATGGTAGACCAAAGGGGCTTGTTTATCCAGGGCTCTTAAGGTATTTTAATACAAGTGCAGAGAAGTATTGGGACAGAAGAGAGCTTGTAGGTTCGATGAAGCGTGCACTTGATTTTATGAAAAAGTATAAGGTTAGAATGTTTGTTAACGAGTTTGGTGTAGCCAGATGGGCTCCAGGTGCAGCGCAACTTCTTGATGACAAAATTTCAATATTTGAGGAGTATGGTATAGATTGGACCTGTTTTCAGTATGGAGGAGGATGGGATGGATGGAATCTTACGGTCGATAAAGATTTGCCCCCAAAAAAGAGAACGGATGGATATACAAATACTGATCGTCTTGAAGTAGTAAAAAAGTATCTACTTAAAAATAAAAACATGCAATAAAAAGAGATTGTAAAACATACTGTATAGATCCAAGTTGATCTTAATTTGTCCCAAACCTTAACCAAAACCCCTAACCAAAAACTACAAGCCAAGAGAAAAATCTTTAAAGTATACTAATACACTTAACATAAACTACATACAAAAGGCTCTTAAAATGCTAAAACACCTCTTCATAACAGCAGTAGTACTACTAAGCTTAACAGGCTGTGTAACATCAGAAGAGAGTATAGATGAGAGCACTACTTCTAGTAGCTCATCTGCTCTAAGTAGTAGCAGCAGTCTATCTAGCTTAGTCTCTAGTAGCTCAAGATCATCTATCTCTAGCTCTTTGTCTAGTAGCTCAAGCTCTATGATAAGCTCATCTAGTAGTAGTATTTTATCGTCTAGTTCATCTACATCAAGTAACTCATCTAGCTCAATATTATCTAGCAGTAGCTCAAGCTCTACAGACACCATCATAACATCTAGTAGTAGCTCATCTAGCCTAAGTAGTAGTAGTCTATCTAGCTTAGTCTCTAGTAGCTCAAGCTCATCTATGAGTTCATCATCTATCTCTAGCTCTTTGTCTAGTAGCTCAAGCTCTACAGTAAGCTCCTCTAGCTCAAGTATCTCATCACTATCTAGCTCATCTAGCAGCTCTATATCTAGCTCAAGCTCATCTGTAGCCAATGTCTACCTAGAGAGAGTAGATATACCTCAGTATGATCCAGACAACCCAACTCATGTGCTTATAACCACAGGTAACGGCATGTGGACATCATCTGTTCTTAATGACCCAAACTATAAACACTTCTATGTTGAGCCAGGAAGATATGCTACAAAGATCAATCTAACAGCAAGTGGAAGTAAAAACAGCAGAAGAACCATAAGCCTATATAACGGCAATGACACTCACCCTGCAGCATTGAGTGTTAGTATGGTAGCAGATGTTAGGATCTACTTTAAAGGTGGTAGCTACTGGAGTGTTGATCGGATGGCTATTTTAGATACTGAGCTATCGTATATCATAGCATTTGCCTCTAAGTCCGCACACAATATCATCAACAGGCTTCATGCTAAAAACTACTCTTATGGCATTGTGATCTTACCATTTTGCAACTATAATACAATCCAAAATTCATACATAAACCACATGACACACAAAGGGAGAATGTCTGACAATGTTGGTATCGCCATAGCAAGCAATCGTATTAAAGGGGCTCGTACAGAAGGAACTAAGATTATAAATAACGATATACGAAATGCCAATGATGGCATACAGCTTGTAGTAAGCTCTGGTTTAACAGCCAATGATGTAACTTATCCAGATACAGTTATCGACTCCAATCGTATCTGGATGGATGGTGATGTCTATACGGATGGGAACTATTCAACTAATGGGTACAGCCCAGATGGGCACTATATGATTGGCGAAAATGCTTTAGATCTCAAGACAGGATCAGATGATCTAAATAGACCAGTAATCATAACCAACAACATCATGTGGGGATACCAACGAGTAGATCAGACTCCAGGAGGATCATACTCAGGAGGGTCTGGTCAAGCCATTGTTGTACATTATGGTGTCTATCACACAAAGCTCAATAGTAATATAGTTGCTTTTTCTCAAAGAGCGCTTGGTATTGCTGCGCTAGAAAATGGTGGACCTCCACACTCATCTAGGTATTTTGAGATCAAAAATAATATATTTTATAAGCTCAATACTATCAATCCTGAAGATGATAAGACCTATGCAATGTATATATACAACTCTAAAGATGTCTCAATTGAGAACAACACATTTGTAGATGTGGCAGCCAACAGCAGAGGTAGTGGCTATGTAGTTAATTTTGATAAAACAACTCATAGCTCTTTTGCCAACAACCTTCTTATCAATACGATTGGTACAAGAGATAGTTTTGGCAATAGTGTAGAGCATAATTTTTTATACAGTGTTCAAAGATATAATTTTGACGGTGTTCAAGATGTAAGTTTTACAGATAGCTCTAGTGCAAAAATGGGAGATTTGGTGTTTGAGTATGAGAGATTTACCACAAGAGTAAAGAGTAAAACCATGTATGGTGTTGTTAGTAGCACACAGAGTCCTCACTACCATAAAGCTGGTAGCTCGTTAGAGTAGATCATATAAAGTGTAAAGTAACACTTGACACTTAGTTAGATTTTTGCTAAACTTTCTCATATCATTTTGAAAGAGGTCTATCATGTCTATAAAGATGAGTGAGTTAGTAAAGCTAACTGACACTAGTAAATCAACCATTCTTTTTTACATTAAAGAGGGGCTGTTGCCAGAGCCTAAAAAACCCAAACCAAACCTACATCTATATGATGAGCAGTCTGTTGACATGATCAAGTTTATAAGATACCTTCAGACACATTTTAACGCATCTATTAGTGAGATAAAAGCTATCACCAATGGTGGTAAACTACAGCTTGAGAAGGGCTTTGAGAGTCTGATTGAGGTACTAGATCTTATCATGGGCTCTGCTCATCAACATAGCTATAGTATTGAGTATATCTGTGAGCACTATGATATCTCTAAAGAGCAGATAGGTAAGTATATAGAGCAGGGATTACTGTTTCAAAGAGATGCTCTTTTTTGTGCTAAGGAGCTAGAGATTGTAGAGATTTTAGTACAGATTAGAGATCTTGATATAGGTGACGAGGTATTAAAAGCGTATGTTAAACACTCTAAAGAGTTAGCATCAATAGAGGTTCTTTTTGCAAAAGAGGCACTTTTGAAGAGTAAGAGTAGCTCAGAAGTGATCAAAACACTCTTTGACACAACGCTAATCTTAAAACCATATGTTTTTAACATGCAGACACTACAAGCATACCAGAAAAGTGAGGAGTAGTTATGAAAAAATTACTAAAAATTTACGGCTTTTTACCATTTATTGCGATTTTATTTCTTAATGCTTCAGTTGACATAGCACATAAAATAACCATACAAAATGTCCTACTTAAAAGCTTTGATGGTGAGCTACTAATCATACTAAGTGCGCTTATAAATGCCATGATACTCCTACCATTTATTCTACTATTTTCACCATCTGGCTACATTAGTGATCGATTCTCTAAGAGTCTAGTTGTGCGTTATGCTGCCTTAAGTGCTGTTGTTTTGACGCTACTTATTACACTTAGCTACTATCAAGGGTGGTTTTATGTATCGTTTGCTCTTACACTGTTATTAGCTATTCAGAGTGCTATCTACTCACCTGCTAAGTATGGGCTCATTAAAGAGTTGGCTGGTGTTGAGAACCTGGGAGTAGCAAATGCACTAGTTCAAGCTGTAACTATTGTAGCTATCTTGTTGAGTGCTATAGTATTTTCCGTAATCTTTGAGAGTTACTATATAGACTCAGATACTCCCAAAGAGATTCTACAACATGTTGTGATTATTGGCTGGGTCTTAGTAGCACTTAGTATATTAGAGGCATTTATGGCATTCAAGCTACCTTTAATTGCGCCAAAAAGAGCAAGTGAGCCGTTTAAGATAGGCTCATATGTTAAGCTCAACTACCTCAAACAAAATCTAAAACTGATCAAATCTGATGAAAATATCTGGCTTAGTATCATAGGGCTTAGTATCTTTTGGGGTGTATCTCAAGTGATTGTTGCTGCGTTTCCAGCACACTACAAAGCTGTTATGATGGATGAGAATGTTATTATTATTCAAGCTATCTTGGCGGTAAGTGCTATAGGACTCGTAGCTGGATCTATTGTGGCAGGAAGAATCTCGAAGCTACATATAGAGCTAGGCATTGTTCCAGTAGGAGCGGTAGGAATTTTTATTGCGCTACTACTTTTTACATATGCTACTAACATATACACTATGGGTGCTGCTAGCATGATATTTGGCTTTTTTGGTGCTCTTTTTATAGTTCCTCTTAACGCTTCTATGCAGTATTTTGCTAAAGATAGTGAGCTTGGAGTTGTACTAGCTGGCAATAATTTTATCCAAAATATCGTCATGGTGCTCTTTTTATTGCTCACCATACTCTTTGTGCAGCTTGGACTTAGTAGCTCTATGCTTTTTATGCTTAGCGCTACTGTGACGCTCATTGGTACACTCTATGCCATCACTAAACTTCCTCATCTTTTTATGCGCATACTACTGCTGCCGATCTTAAAGAGTCGCTATGAGCTACACATCAAAGGTTTAGCAAACCTACCACAAAGTGGTGGAGTCTTGCTACTTGGAAACCATATCAGCTGGATTGATTGGCTCATAATTCAGATAGCATCACCGCGTGCTATTAAGTTTGTAATGGCAAAAAGTATCTATGATCAGTGGTATTTACGATGGTTTTTAGAGATTTTCAGTGTCATACCGATATCTGGAGGCTCAAGTAGAGACTCTATGAGAAAGGTTCGCGAACGGTTAGATAATGGTGAAGTTGTAGCTATCTTTGTAGAGGGGCGCATAAGCTATAATGGTCAGTTAAATGAGTTTAAAAAAGGTTATGAGATGGCTATTAAAGATAGCACTCACCCTATAGTACCATTTTACATACACGGTTTATGGGGCTCAACTTTTTCAAAAGCTAGTGCACGCTTTAAGAAGATGACAAAGAGTGGTACTAAACGGTATGTGGCAGTTGCATTCTCCAAGCCACTACCATCAGATACATCTGCTAGTGTAGTAAAACAGAGAGTTATTGAACTATCCAATAGAACCTGGGAAGAGGAGATCTCATCTGCTAGAGCACTGCAATACAACTGGCTAAGGCGTGCAAAGTCACAACTACTAAAACGCTCCATAGTAGACACCACAGGAGCTGACCTAAATAGCGCAAAGATGATAACAGCAGTGCTTCTGTTTGTAAAGTCATTGCGCCACATAAAAGGTGAAAATATCGGTGTTATTCTACCGGCCTCATCTGTAGGCTCTATTGTCAATATGGCTCTATTTGTTATGGGTAAGCGACCTATTAACCTAAACTATACACTAAGTAGCGAAGCTCTAGATGAGGCTCTAAGACAAGCAGATATCAAAAGCATTATTACATCTGAAAAGTTTATGAAAAAGTTATCTGCCAAGGGTTTTGGAGTCTCAAAGCAGGTCGAAGATATCTGTATAAATGTTGAGTCTGTAGCACAAAAATTTAGCAAACTTGATAAGTTGTATGCAACTGCAGAGGCTCTCTTGATGCCAAGCTGGCTAATTGAGATGTTATATTTTAAAAAGGTAGAGCTTACAGATGTAGCAACTATACTCTTTAGTAGTGGTAGCGAAGGAGCGCCTAAAGGCATAGAGCTAACACATAAAAATCTTCTCTCAAATATAAAACAGGTCTCAGCCCTGCTTAATTTTGAAAAGAGTGATGTTATCTTAAACTCTCTACCAATTTTTCACTCATTTGGGCTAACTGTTACAACACTTCTGCCGCTATGTGAGGGTGTCACTATGGTAAGTGCTCCAGACCCAACTGATGCTCAAGCCATCGGAAAACTAGCAGCAAGGTATCAAGTGAGTATCATGTTTGGAACTTCTACCTTTTTTAGACTCTACACGCGCAATAAGAAGTTATTGCCAATTATGTTCGATAGTGTGCGCATGGTAGTTGCTGGTGCAGAGAAGCTAAAACCAGAGATTAAAAGTGCCTTTAAATCTAAGTTTGGTCTTGATATTTTTGAGGGCTATGGCACAACTGAAACATCACCAGTTATCTCGGTAAACATGCCAGATGCACTAGATCTAGACTCTATGCGCCTTGTTGTCGGCAACAGAGCAGGCACAGTAGGTCAAGCACTTCCAGGAACAATTATTAAGATTGTAGACCCTCAAAGCTTAGATGAGCTAAGTGTAGGTGAAGATGGACTAATCATTGTTGGTGGTCCACAGGTGATGCGTGGATATCTAAACAACACTCAAAAGAGTGCAGAGGTGATTGTGCAGATAGATGGTGTGCGCTACTATAAAACTGGTGACAAAGGACATCTTGATGAAGATGGCTTCATAACCATAGTAGACCGCTATAGCCGTTTTGCTAAGATTGGTGGTGAGATGATTAGTCTTGGTAGTGTTGAGGAGCAGTTGGAGCAGATCTTTGATGATGAGGTTGAGTTTATCGCAACTGCTATGAGTGATGAGAAAAAAGGTGAGAAAATTGTACTTTTATATACCGCAGAGTATGATGAGAAGCAGATGCAGAGTACTGTAAAACAGAGCGACATGCTAGCATTAGCACAGCCTAGCAGATTTTTTAAAGTAGATACCCTGCCTAAGCTAGCTAGTGGCAAAAGTGATTTTAAAGGTGCAAAATTATTGGCAGAGGAGCTGTGTCGTGCAGACGGTTGACATACACTCTCATCTACTTAGCAGCAGTGTCCGTTTTGATAGATTTTATGACCGCATAGCCATTAGACTTTTTGGCAAGAAAATGGGTTTTGATAGTAGCAGATTGTTAGATAGCCCATATGAGGCATATGTTGAGGCTTTGGTTGGTGGTGTTCGTAGCTCAAAACACCTCAAAAAAAGCGTCATTTTTGGTGTAGATGCTAGAGTTGATGAGAGTGGAGTGGAGCTACATAGAGACCTTACGGTCTGTGCCACCAATGAAGATCTGCTAAGAGTATATGAGTCCAACCCAGATGTAGTGATACCATTTTTCTCCATCAATCCAAATAGAGCAGATGCGCTAGATCTGATCGATAAATATAGCTCTCTTGGTTTTAAAGGGGCAAAGTTTTTACAAAACTACTGGAATGTAGATACTAAAGATCTGAAATACCGCGACTATTTTGAGAAACTCAAAGATAAAAATCTGCCACTCATTGTACATATAGGTAGTGAAAGTAGTATCTATTCACATAAGCGATGTGAGTGCATCAGTATGCTAGATCACCCTCTAGAGGTTGGCGTTACAGTCATAGCCGCTCATATGGCGCTTAGCTACAAACCACTTCAGATCCTAAAAGCTCTATCTAAAAACCCTAAACACTTCAACGAAGAGTACTTCACACTTTTAAAAATGCTAGAACAACATGACAATCTATATGCTGATATCTCTGCACTTCTTACACCCGTGCGAGCTAAGGTGCTGCCACACTTAAGTAGACAACATCAGATACATGATAAGTTACTATTTGGTACAGACTATCCAGTACCATTTAGCCCTCTTTTCAATAGCTATGATCTACCATTAAAACGACGGTTTGAACTAGCAAAGATAGTAAATCCATTTGACAGATACACTCAGACCATACTTGAGTATTTCCCATCAACAAACCCTATATACTCAAACTACAAGAAGATTTTAGATCAATAAACCACAACAACAGAACACCCACGCATCACCTTTTATGCAAAATATCTAAAATAGCATGGGTCTGTTAGACTAAAAAGTGCAAGATTGATTGTTCTATCTTTGATAGCATCTTAACAATACCGTTAGATATCTACTATGTTGTAAAAATGATTTTTTAGAAGAGATGGAGGGTGACAGCGAAATCTCTCCCCATGTTGATGTGATAAAAAATCTGGCCATGGTGTATGTGTCAAAATCTTTTAGCTCACTTTTTTCTATAGATACATTAAAAAGATTTGATAAGTTTTTGACAAAATCATCAAACTTGCTATTTAGTATATATTCAAACTCGCTATCTAAAGGTGCCATCTCTACCATAAGCCTATGAAGTGGACATCCACTCTTAATTAAAAATGTATGCTCGCTCATTTTTGCAAAAATGGACTCCATGGTTTGAGATATATCTCTATCTTCATCCATCGTGAAGTCAAAAAAAATATCTATTTTTGGGAAAATACGCTCTTTGATTGTTGCAAGTATTAAGCCTTTTTTAGAATTAAAAAAATGGTACATACTTCCTTTTGGCACACCTGCATTTTTTAAAATTGCTGCAGTTGATGCTCCATGATAGCCATTTTTATAGACTTCTAAAAAAGCAGCATCCAACAACTTCTCTCGACTCTCTCTTATTCTCACCACTGTCCTTTATCTGATTATCTTGAAAACTTACTAAAAATAATAGCACCATTTGTCCCTCCAAACCCATAGTTCGTACTCATAACTGTTGGCAATATTTTTTCTCTTGGCTCATTTGGTATATAATCTAAATCACAAGTAAAGAGACTTACTTTAGCTCTTTTCTGCTGTCATGACTCTGTAAATATGTTGAAGATTTGAGAAACTTTTAAGTGAAATTGGACTCTTGAGGGTTGGTTGTGATGCTCTCAAAATGGAGCACAAACTCTGTACCGTCACTATCTGATGCAACATCAATCTTGATACCATAGTGTTGTGCTATAGTGTTTACTATGTGAAGCCCTATGCCAAAGCCACCTTTACTCTCATCTGCACGGACATACCGTCTAAATATCTGCTTTAACTGTTCTGGTTGAATAGTGGCTCCAGTGTTGTGTATACTTAATGAACTTTTATCAATTTTGATAGTGATTATAGAGCCTCTGTCGGCGTATTTTATCGCATTATTTAACAGGTTGTCTATGACTCTTTGGGCTCTTTTTTTATCCATCAAGACTACTAGGTTAGCACGGTTGTCCAGTCTGATTTTAAGCCGCTTCATCTGTATGTGAATACCAAAATATTCGCAGCGCTCTAAGATCATCTCTTCAATATGTAGCACCTCATCTTTTCGTACAATTTTTTTACCGAGTAGCAGATATGTCAGATCATCATACAGAGTCTCAATAGCGCGTGATGCAACTCTGATACGGTCTAGTTTTTTAGCACTTTTTTGATCTAGATCGTCTCTATTGATGAGCTCAACATTGGTAAGTATAGTAGTAACTGGTGTGTTAAGCTCATGTGTGGTGTCTTTGATGAAGTCATCTAACATCTTTACAACATCTCTCATGGGGCGCAAAAAGAGTCTACTAAGCCACACTCCAAGACTAAATAGTAGCAAAAATAGTACTCCACCGAGTAGAGAAGCAGTTTTAAGGTACTCTTTAAGCCATAACTTATCATCTATAGTTTGCAAGATCACTACACCATTTTTGAGCCCATATGAGCCCATGTTTATCACTAGATAGACTATATTTTTCTCTTTATGTATATCTGGTCTTAGATCTACAAAGTGCAGATCTAGCTCTCCTGCAACCACTTCAGAATCCATAAAAAATGCACTTTTATAAGCTGGATCTTTTGGAAATAGTAGATCATCGCCCTGTATCCATCTAACAACACGCGGTATATATACTTCTGCTTGAAGCTGCATGGCCAATCTATGGTTTGCCAAAGATATCTCACTTTTGTAGCGGTAATACAGCACTCCAAGTAGAGCCAAAATAAATATGCTCATGATGCTATAAAGAGTTATAAAAGCTCTTAAAGTGCGTCTATGTGCAAAGTTGATAGCCAAGCCTTTTGTGACTCACAATTTTCTCTTTTCCTAGTAGTTTGCGTAGCTCTTTGATGTAGGTTCGTAGCGCATCATCACTTGGTGTCTCATCAAAACTCCATAATCTCTGTGCAATCACCTCATGTGTGACTATAGAGCCACGACGCTCAAGAAGTAGTTTTAGAAGTGCATCTGTTTTACTACTTAAGTTTATCTTCTCATCTTTGTCAAACACTCCTCCATTGATGGTGTCATAGAAGATATTGTGTGCAATCTCAACCCTCTTATCGATAGGGTGTGAGAAGCGCCTTAACATCATGCTTTTAACGCGTAACACCAACTCTTTGATGGCAAATGGTTTGCGTATGTAGTCATCAGCTCCACTTAAAAACCCCTCTTCAACATCCTCTAAACTATCTCTTGAAGTGACAAATAGAGCAGGCGCCATAACACCTCTACCTCTAGCAGATTTTAATAGCTCAAAACCAGATTGTGCAGGAACATTCACATCAAGTATAAGAAGATCAAAAGAGCTCTCATATAGTAGATCATCTGCCATATCACCATCATACGCACTTGTTACAGCATATCCCTCATCTTCTAAGATATCTTTTAGTGTATCGTGTAGTGCCTCATCATCTTCAAGAAGTAGTATCTTTTTTTTCATACAACAAGTTTAGCAGATTATGGTAAAATTTGGCTAATGAAACTCTACTACATTACTACATTAGTACTCTTGCTTCTCTTTACTGGTTGCTCAAAACAGCCTGTGGTGCCACAAGAGCCAAAACAACTCACTGAAGCATACTTGCTAAAAAATATCAACTCAAGGTATATCAAAGATCTAAATATCACAGCAGTCTATCCACTAAGTTACTCTGAGTCTGTGAAACTAAATGATCAAAATGCTACTATCACAACTACACTAGTTGCAATCATGCAAGGTGATCTAAATGCAACACTACAAAAGAGCAGTATACAAGTAAGATGCACGCTAGTGGGGTCATCTTGGGGAGACTTTAAAACAGCACTAGATAAAAATGGAAACTCTCTTGTAGTTCGACCTACAACATCAAATATTAGAGATGGTCAATTTAGTGATAACTTCATCATAGATATCACTCCAGAACAGCTTGAGATATATGCCGATGAAGACGCAGATTTTTTACTACTTGGTGCAGATCGTGAGCTGTTGATTAATATACCTGCCATATACTTTGGTGCTCTTTATCGTTATCTTTTATAGGAGGATTTATGCGTTTTTTATCTATATTTTTACTCTCGCAGCTACTACTGAATGCTTCAGATCAGATACTGCTTAAAACCCAAGCAAACATCAATCAAATAGTAGACAATACTCAAGTAAGCAAGATTGAGTATCTATCTAAGACTATCTATCTTCTACACCTAGTAGACAACCAGAACATAACAGAGGTCATAGACTCTTTACAACAAAATCCTCAAGTCATATATGCTCATCCAAACATAGAGAACAAGACCAATCCTAGATGAGACTCTACTACACACTTCTTATCATGATATTGGCTGGATGTGGCTCAGATAAGAGCAGTGACTCATTTGACCCAGCAACTAACCCATACTACAGCAAAGCATGGCACCTACACAACACAAAAGATGCAAATGTAGACTCAAAGGCTCATGTCAATATATCTAAAGCTTGGCAAAAAAGTAGAGGTAAAGGTGTAAGAGTTGCAGTACTAGATGACTACTTTAACCCCTCACACCCCGATATAAAAGATAGAGTTGTGCTAACATACAACGCTTCAGATAACTCATCAAATATCAATACATTAGCGGGTAAAGTTGCTCATGGACAAAGAGTGGCTGGTGTACTAGCAGCATCTACTAACAGTATTGGTTCCACAGGGGTAGCACCTGAAATTGAGCTCATACTCATAGGTAGCGCATATGAAGATGATGCTAGTCAAATAAGAGCTTTTGAGTATGCTAAAGAGCACGGAGCACAGGTAGTTAACTGTAGCTGGGGGAGCTATGCCGTCTCTCAAGCAGTAGTAGATACCATAAAAGATCTATATGATGCAAACATAACTATTGTATTTGCATCTGGCAACGGTGGTTTTAATCTTGATCAAACCTCATATAATGACGAGTCAGAGCTAGAGTGGGTCATAGGTGTAAGCTCTAGTAGTGAATTTAACACAAGAACCACAGATGCAGACTATGGATCAAACATAGATATTTTAGCGCCAGGTGGAGAGAAACTAGGTATTGTGACAACAGATAACACAAACTACACTACCAACTTTAGAGGCACCTCTGCAGCTACACCAATAGTCTCTGGAGCAGTTGCTATCATGTTGTCATTAGACCCCAATCTAACACCAGAGCAGATTAGAGAGCGTATTATCAACAATGCAGATAAAATAGGTAACATAGAGTACATAGATGGGTTTAACTTAAAATATGCATATGGCAAGATAAATATCTCAAAGAGTGTGCTGGAGTAATTTTTAGTGTATAATTCCTATACTACATTAAAGTACAAGCAAGGAGTATATTATGTTGTGTGCTGAGAAGATACAGAGAGTTTTGATGGCAATTATGTTGTCGTTGAGTATGTTTTTATTTATGAGTGGTCAAGCACAGATTGCTGTTGTGTTACAGACTTTTATTATCTTAATGATTCTTGTCTGGGCATTTACCGACTTCTGTCCATCTCTTTGGAGCTTTAAGAAGATCTTTGGTTCATGTGAGAAAAAGAGCAAATGAGCACCATTAGCTACAAAGATGCAGGTGTTGACATAGATGCTGGTGCGCGTTTTGTTGAAAATATAAAACCCATCGTTAAATCAACAAAGATAGATGGTGTACTTGGGGGCATAGGCTCATTTGCAGGTGCATTTGAACTACCTACTGGCTACAAAGAGCCTGTTATGCTAGCGGCTACTGATGGTGTTGGAACCAAGCTCAAACTAGCCATAGAGTCTGGCATATACGATAGTGTTGGAGTAGATCTGGTTGCTATGTGTGTCAATGATCTTATATGCAACTTTGCCACACCATCATTTTTTCTAGACTACTACGCTACTGGCAAACTAGATGTACAGATAGCTACATCTATCGTTCAGGGCATAGCAGATGGGTGCATAGACTCAGAGTGTGCGCTCATAGGTGGAGAGACTGCTGAAATGCCTGGCATGTATGGTGGTGACGATTTTGATCTAGCTGGATTTGCAGTTGGTGTAGCTGAAAAGAGTGAGATAGATAGACTCTCTCATGTAGA
>JAMONY010000022.1 GCA_027066325.1 Helicobacteraceae bacterium
TCGTATAGTTTATGAAGATGGAAGTGAAAAAGATATTGCATTAGAGTTAGTAAAAGTTGGAGATAAACTACGAATTCGTCCAGGTGAAAAAGTGCCCGTAGATGGCATAGTTATCACAGGTGAGAGCCTTGTTGATGAGTCGATGGTAACAGGTGAGCCAACTCCTGTTGCAAAAACAGAGGGTGAAAAACTAATTGGTGCTACTGTAAATGGTACGGGAGCTCTACTTATGAAAGCCCAGAGAGTAGGAGCAGATACTCTCCTCTCACAAATTGTTAAGATGGTCTCAGAAGCTCAAAGGTCTCGTGCACCTATTCAAAAATTAGTAGATAGTGTTGCTGGTTATTTTGTACCTGCGGTTGTTGTTATTGCTATCATCACTTTTATTGTTTGGAGTATATGGGGACCTGAACCTGCTATCGCTTATGCGATAATAAATGCTGTAGCTGTACTTATCATAGCTTGTCCTTGTGCACTTGGTTTGGCAACTCCTATGTCTATCATGGTTGGTACTGGTAAAGGGGCTATGATGGGAGTTTTGATAAAAAATGCAGAAGCTTTAGAGGTGATGCAAAAAGTTAATATCTTGGTTGTAGATAAAACAGGTACTCTAACTGAGGGCAAACCAAAATTGGTTAATGTAGTTGCAAATGATGGTTTTGATGAGTTAGACAACTTGCATCTTGTTGCAAGCTTAGAAAAAGCAAGTGAGCACCCTCTTGCTGAGGCTATAGTAAAAGGCGCACAAAAAAAAGGGATTAAGTTAACTGAACCTACAGAGTTTCAATCAATTACAGGCAAAGGAGTTACAGGAGTAGTTGATAATCGTAAAGTGGCACTTGGTAATTTGAAGCTATTACAAAGTCTCGGTATTGATGTTGGTGATTTACCACAACAAGCAGATATTGGAAGAGCTGAGGGTCAAACTGTTATGCTATTGGCCATTGATGGCAAAGCTGCTGGAATGATAGGTGTTGCTGATCCTATAAAAGATACCACACCAGAAGCAATTGCTAACTTGCACGATGAGAGTATCAAAATAGTAATGCTTACAGGTGATAGTAGTAAAACTGCTCAAGCTGTAGCTGACAAACTCCATATCGATCAAGTCCATGCAGAAGTTTTACCGGACCAAAAAGCTCAAATTGTCAAAAAGCTTCAAGAAGAAGGTCATATAGTTGCAATGGCAGGAGATGGTATAAATGATGCTCCTGCACTTGCACAAGCTCATGTTGGTATAGCTATGGGAACTGGTACTGATGTTGCCATACAGAGTGCTGGAGTGACTTTGGTAAAAGGTGATTTGCGAGGTATCGTAAGAGCTAGAAGACTCTCACAAGCTACTATGAAAAATATCCGCCAAAATCTATTTTTTGCATTTATCTACAACTCTGCAGGCGTACCAATTGCTGCAGGTCTGCTCTATCCTGTATTTGGATTACTTCTTTCACCAATGATTGCGGCTGCTGCTATGAGTTTTAGTTCTGTATCTGTGATCATGAATGCACTTAGGTTAAAACGGGTAGAGTTATAGTAGATATCGCCTATCTTCATCTAGTAGATAGGCAATCAAAGCATCTTTTAAAGACCTTTTTTGTATAATACCCAACTTTTTACTATATTTTAGGAGTATTAGTGTTTGACACTTTGACGGACTCATTTACCAATGCCATTAAAAAGATTCGATTCAGAGATGATGAGAAAGCCCTCAAAAGAGCCTTAGCGGAGCTTAAGAAGGCACTCTTAAAGGCTGATGTACACCATAAAGTTGTAAAAGAGCTTATCGGTACAGTTGAGATTGAGACCAAAAAAGCTGGTGTTGGAAAAGATCAGTTTTTAGATGCATTAAAACATACTCTATATGGGTTGTTAAAAGTTGATGGCAATCAGGGTTTTGTATTTGCCTCTAGTCCACCAACAGTCATCTTAATGAGTGGCTTGCAGGGCTCAGGTAAAACTACTACAACAGGCAAGTTGGCATACTATCTTAAAGAGCAGAAAAAGCGAAAAGTTCTAGTAGTAGCTGCAGACCTCCAGCGCTTAGCAGCAGTTGAGCAGTTGCGTCAGATCACAGCTGCAATAGAGGTAGATCTATACGAAGATGAGAGCAGTAAAGATCCAGTTAGTGTGGTCTCATCCGCATTAGAAATGGCAAAAAAGAGTCTATATGATGTGGTCCTTATAGATACAGCTGGACGACTTGCTATTGATGATGAGCTTATGGACGAGTTGCAGAGTGTACGTGATACTGCTAAACCTGACGAGATATTTTATGTAGCAGATGCACTTACAGGTCAAGATGCCTTAAGAACCGCACAGAGCTTTAAAGAGAAGATCGGCATAGATGGTGTAATCTTGAGTAAGTACGATGGTGATTCTAAGGGTGGAGTTGCTCTTGGTATAGCTTCTCAAGTTAATGTTCCGTTGCGTTTTATAGGTGCTGGCGAGAAGATGGCAGATCTTGAAGTGTTTATGCCAGATCGCATAGTCAATAGACTTATGGGGCTTGGTGACATAGAGGGACTTGCAGAGAAGACTGCAGGCATTATGGATGAGAAGCAGGCAAAAAAACTAACCCAGAAGATTAAAAAAGGGCAGTTTAACTTCAATGATTTTTTAGAGCAGATGGAGAGTATGAAGAAACTTGGCAGCATGCAGTCTATCATGGGTATGATACCTGGCATGGGCAATATGTCAAAAGCTCTTAAAGATTTTGATATGGACAATTCAGATGAGATTAAGACTATAAAGGCTCTTGTTGGCTCCATGACGCATAAAGAGCGTGAGAATCCAGACCTATTGAACAATAGTAGAAAAAAGAGATTAGCTAGAGGTGCTGGTATGGATCAAATGGATGTAAACCGTGTACTAAAACAGTTTAAAAATGCCTCTAAAATGGCAAAAAAATTCTCAGGTAAAAAAGGTATGCAAGATATGCAAAATCTTATGAGTCAGATGCAAGGTGCTTCTCATCCACGCTAGGATCATCACCTAAGATTCTGATAAGAGAGTTATTGGTAACTCTATTATCAGCATCTTATATTAGTATAAATGCAGACAAATATATTCAGCATAGCGTAGTACTATGCGCAGAGAAGGACTAAACCATGGCAACAGTCATAAGATTAACCCGTATGGGTCGTAAGAAACAGCCGTTTTACCGTATCGCGGTAACAGATTCAAGAAAACGCAGAGATGGTGGTTGGATTGAGCTAATAGGTCACTATAACCCTATGAATGAAGAGAAAACTCTTAAAGTTGACAATGAGAGACTAGACTACTGGTTGAGCGTTGGTGCAAAGATGAGTGATCGCGTTAAAAAGATTACGGGCAGATAGTATGGTTGTAGATTTTATAGAGCACTATGCACGGCTTATTGTTGCTTATCCTGAAGATATAAGTATACAGATGGATGAAGATGGTGACATATGTTCAGTGATGCTCTATGCAAATCCAGCCGACATAGGTAAACTTATTGGCAAAGAGGGCAAGATGATAGGTGCTATCAAAACTGTTATCTCTGGTTGTAAAGCTAAAGATGGCAAGAGTTATCGTATCAATGTCGAAGCGTGCCATTAAAGATAGACTGCTACACATAGCTACACTTGGACGAACTATTGGTCTAAGTGGAGAGATGAAAATTCATCTTCATACAGACTTTGTAGAGCAGTTTACAACCTCACAAACTTTTTTTACCAAAGATAGAGTACCACTTACATTTAGCTACATAAATATGCAAAGACTAACTATTAAGATAGACAATATAGAGAGTGTAGATCTATGTAAAAAATATGTCAATACAAAAATATATACAACTTATGAGCGCACCAGAGAGGTCTGTAAGCTAAAAGATGAAGAGTATTTTTGGTTTGATATCATAGGCTTAGATATTGTTGATAGTGGTATAAATTTTGGTAAAGTAATAGAGATTGAGCGTATAGGAGCAGTTGATTATCTGCTTATAAAACATACCAAAGAGTTTCTATTGCCTTATCATAAACCATTTGTGGTAAGCGTAGATCTAGATAGAGGCGTCATATATACAGATGGGGCAGCAGATCTGCTTGAGGTATTATGAAATATACATTTGTATCACTCTTTGCCAATCTCATAGATGGCTACTTTCAAGACTCTATCTTAAAGCGTTCTATAGATCAGGAGCTCATAGAGATAGAGTACCTAAATCCACGCGATTTTACCACTTCCAAACATGGCAAGGTAGATAGCCCAGCTATTGGTGGTGGTGCTGGTATGGTTATGGCTGCTCAACCGCTATTTGATACACTTAAGCAGATAGACAGCGGAGCATATATCGTGTTTACTGCCCCATCAGCAAAGCCATTTACTCAAAAAGATGCTCTAAGGTTATCAAACAAGAGCCATATTGTATTTGTAAGTGGTCGATATGAGGGGATTGATGAGAGAGTTATTGAGGAGTTTGCTGATGAGCTCTTTAGCATAGGCGATTACATCTTAACAGGAGGTGAATTGCCATCACTAGTGATGTGTGATGCTATATCGCGCAATATAGATGGAGTACTTGGCAATAGCAGCTCCTTAGATGATGAGAGTTTTGAAAATCTGCTTTTAGAGGCTCCTAGCTTTACAAAGCCTGCTAAATTTTGCAATATCTGCGCACCATCAGAATTCTCAAAGGGAAATCACAGTAAAATTGCGCACTTAAAATCTGCCTTGTCAAAAGCAAAGACAAGTTTTTATAGGCCACAAGAGCTTATAAAGCACAACAAAAGGAAATTATATGAGAAATAAGTACATAGAGAACTTTGAAAACTCTCAGATTGAGAAGAAAAATATCCCTGATTTTAGAGCAGGTGATACAGTTCGTCTAGCTGTTACCATTAAAGAGGGTAGTAAATCGCGTGTACAGAACTATGAGGGTGTCTGTATCGCTAGACGCGGTCAAGGCACTGGCGAGACTATCATGGTTCGTAAAATAGGTGCTAATGGTGTTGGTATAGAGAGAGTTTTTCCTATCTATAGTGATAGCATTAACGAGATTAAAGTTCTTCGTCGCGGACGCGTTAGAAGAGCAAAACTATTCTATCTTCGTGATAGAGCTGGTAAATCTGCAAGAATTAAAGAGCTTCGCAAATAGTAGCTACTCCTTAAACACTACCTCATAGTGGTATTTTTACTCTGAGGTAGCTGAAATCTTAAATAATCTTGACTACTTTAATCAAAATTTGATAAACAATCCGCTAGTATTGTAAAAGTTTTACATTTTAAGGATAAACGATGAGCCAAGAGAAGTCAGCTACGGACTACTTAAAAGGGTGGAGATCCTGGAGAATCACTCGCTACTACTTTTTTATTGCATTGACAGCCTTCTTTCTTATATTGCCATGGATAACTGTTAACGGAAACCACTTTTTTTTATTGAGCTTTGATAAGCTAAAATTACACCTGATGTTTGTACAGTTTGATATGCAAGAGATGTATCTTATGCCATTTTTGCTTATGCTTATGTTTATAGGTATCTTTGGCATGACGGTACTTGGAGGACGAGTTTTTTGTGGTTGGATATGCCCACAGACTATATTTCGCGTTATCTATAGAGATCTTATTGAGACCAAGTTGCTTGGCATACGAAAACGGATTAAAAACAAACAGATAGAGCCAGACTACTCTGAGAGTAGCAATCAGATTAAAAGAGTTGTGGCGATACTGCTATGGACTGCTCTTAGTTTTATAGCAACCGCAAACCTACTATGGTTTTTTGTACCACCAGAGGACTTTTTTGCCTACCTAGCAAACCCTACAGAGCATCTAATGCTAGTCGGTATACTTGTCATAACAGCACTCTTTTTAGTTGCAGATATTGTAATGATAAAAGAGGATTGGTGTGAGTATGTCTGCCCATATTCACGCATACAGTCAGTTCTTTATGATGAAGATACAGTTATGACTATCTATGATCCTCATCGTGGTGGCGCAATCTATAATGAAAATAGCCAAAAACAGGTGGACTCTCTTAGTGAGCTACATAAGCTAGATCAGAGTGCTGAGTGTACCATGTGTGAGAGTTGTGTAACGATCTGTCCAACCCATATAGATATACGACAAGGGCTACAGCTAGCCTGTATAAACTGTCTTGAGTGCTCGGATGCTTGTACGCAAGTGATGGGCAAGCTTGGAAAGCCATCGCTTATCCGCTGGTCAAGTGAGAAAGAGGTGCTGTTTCAAAATGGCAAAACAGACTTCTTTAGACCAAAAATTAAAGGCTATATAGCTACACTTTTAGCCATAGTTGTCATATTGGGATTGATGGGTAGCGAAAAAGAGTTGATGCTACTAAATATCAATAAAGAGAATCGTCTCTACTCTATAGATATCGATAGAGATACACAGAAGGTTCGAGTTAAAAATGATTACATATTTTTACTACAAAATACTCAAGATGTAGACCACAAGTACTACTTTGATGTTATAGCGCCTAAAGAGTATGAGGGCAAGATTATGGTGCTGAAGCCTAGTGAGCCATTTAAGGTTAAGCCAAATATCAAAAAGAAAAAGATAGTTACCCTATATACGCCAGAGCTTCTAGTACAAGAGGAGCGTAAAGATACTGTCATACCTATCACTATTCGCGCTTATGCAATTGATGCAAAAGATACTATAGTAGTGGAGCGAAAATCAACTTTTGTATTTCCAAGGTACGATAAATATAAAGAGGGAGTTAAACAATAGAGTAGACTATCTCTCTACTCTTTTTACTCTCTACTACGCGCTCTACTTGCAAGGTTTCGATCTCTAGCGCCAATAGTTCATCTATGTTGGTGCATCTGTGCTGTGCAAGCAAGCGTAGCATAATACCTCTATATGCCTTAGCATAGTGACTAACAACTCTACCATCTTTTAGAAACTTGCAAGTTGTAACTATCTGCTTTGGACTATAAAATTTCTTATAGTATCCAGCGCGCAGATCTAGTATTTCGCTAGAGTCTAACATATCATCTAGCGAGTCTTGAAAGAGTTTTTTGTAGTATGTATGGGGCTCTATGTCACCTATCTTGTTTGTCTGTTTGATTTTATATATGGGTATCTTATCACCACCCATTATCGGTCCAAATAGATTAGAGAAGATAATTGTATTTGAGTATAGATACTCTA
Source organism: Helicobacteraceae bacterium (assembly GCA_027066325.1). GTDB lineage: Bacteria > Campylobacterota > Campylobacteria > Campylobacterales > Sulfurimonadaceae > Thiomicrolovo. The sequence goes on from JAMONY010000022.1 coordinate 7,132, forward strand.
GCTCTTCAGGCAGAAGAGTCTCTATGTCAAGATGTTCATACGCAACACCACTATATCTTTTAAGTGCAGTTAGAGTCTGGCTTGAGTCTATATCTACTAGATATTTCTGTGCAGATGCTAGACTCTTGAGTCCAAAAAGATCACAGATTTTATCACTATCTTTAGAGATCACTATCTGTCTATAGCGATCTATAATATCTGATCTTCTATTGAGGCTAAAGAGTAGAGAGCGCATCTTCTCACTACTACCACCACCTCTTTTTGACTCTGATGGTGAAAATAGTACATAGATCAAGTGCTACTCCAAGATAGTATCGGGTTTAGGTTTACCAAAGTAGTACCCTTGTGCATGGTGTACCCCAAGATCATCTAGCGCCTCTGCTGTCTGCAGATCCTCTACATACTCAGCTATAATCTCAAGACCAAGGCTAGCAGCAAAGCTAACTATACTTTTGACTGCTATATATTTATTTCTATCTACCATCATTTTGCTTATAAGAGAGCCATCTATTTTTAGTGTATCTATAGGTAAGTCTATGATGTATGAGAAGTTTGAGTACCCACTGCCAAAATCATCTATAGCTATGTGGCAGCCATACTTTTTTACTTCAATAATAAACTCACGGATAAGATCTAGGTCGCTCAACTCTTCACTCTCTAGTAGCTCTATATCTAGCCGTTTTGCCTGCTCTTTGTGTATCTCTAGCTGCTCTAGAAATGACTCAACTAGCTTTTTATCAGCAAGATCACGCATAGATATATTGATAGAGAAGCGAAGATTGCTGTAGACCATCTGCGCAAGAGTTTTTTGCAGAACTATGATGGTAATCTGATGGTAGTATGAGGTCTGCATGATGATAGGAAGAAAGTTATTTGGAGTACTTATAGAGCCATCTTGACGCTTCAGTCTTACTAGAGCTTCATATTTGATGATTTGAGTATCAAAGAGGGATACTATGGGCTGAAACCATGGGGCTATTGCATCTTGCTCAAGAGCTAGCTTCACTTCAGACATCACTTTGAGGTTATTTTTTGAGTGCTCTTTTAGCCCCATACTCTCTGAAAACAGTATAATGGAGCCACTGTGTGCATCTTTTTCATGCATGAGTGCTAGATCCGCATTTTCAAATAGAGGCAGCACATTGTTGATAGCAATAGCGGCTGTTATATTGATACCGATACCATCTACATCAAAGAGGTGAGCCTCTATCTTTCTCTTTAGATCTTTTGCAAGAAGCTCTGCGCGTTGCATACTAATATCTTGTAGTACAATTCCAAAGTCATCACCACCTAAACGGAAAAATGATGGATGGTATGCATTTAGGTTAGGCTGTCTTATGAGTAGTGCCAGCTCTTGAAGTATGATATTGCCAACATCTGTGCCGTAAAAGTCATTGATATGTTTAAATCTATCTATATTGAGCAGTATAAGTGTAGGATTTTCAAACTCTCTTAACATCACTTCATAGCGTCTTCTGCTGTAGAGGTTTGTGAGTTGATCATGACTTAGAGCATGTCTTAGACTATCTTTTAGCTCTCTAAGTCGTCTATTTTCACGATCAGTACGAATGAGTAGAGCTATGATCATCATCATAGCGATCACAAGTAGCGCCACCATCACAAATACAAACTTATCTAACATTACATAATCTTGCTTTGATGCTTTGATGTAGCGCTTCTCAATCATCTCTAACTTCTTATCAAACTCTAAAGACTCTATGGAGTTTAGTGCCTCTATGAGTGCTGGAAAATTTTTCTCTAAAAAAGAGGCGTGTAGTAAAAATGAGTCTATAAGTTCTAGTTGATTCTGGTTTTTATCTCTATATGCTCTTAGTTGAGTAATTTTGATGTTGAGATCTTGCATAAAAGTCAGATCGCTTAGTAGCCTGGTTTTTGTTATGTCAGAGATAATTGGCATAAGTTTTAGATAGAGTTCAGGCTCACTTTGCATAGCTTTAAGACTATTGTTTGTAAGTGATGTAATAAATACAAATGAGTTTCTAACTCCAGAGTTAAGCATCATAAAATCAAACACTGCACTCTCATAGGATTGTAAGGTTGCATTAAAAGCAGATATCTCTTTGTAGACAGATATGTAGTGTTTCTTCTTCCATGTTTTATGATTTTTTAGTGTAAGATAGTGCTTTTTAAGATCTCTTAACTCATTTGTGATTTTATCATGGTTTGAGTACGCATATAGGGAGCTTTTTAAGATCTCATTATTTAAACTATAGTGGCTCTTATCTATGGCATAAAATATATCTCTAGTCTCTTTGTAGTTACTCTCAAAGTCTCTTTGGGCAAGGTAAAAATAAAATAGAAAAAAGAGAGATACCATTCCAACAACAAAAGTAAAAATAGCTTTTGTATTCATGGTTTACCTCAAAATCTCTGGTTTTTCACCAGTTAGAGTTTTAAGAAATAGAGTAAGTTTAGAGATATGCTCTTGTGAGAGCTCTACCCCAAGGTCATGTAGACCCATAAGAGCAATTGCACTCTCTAGATTATTTGCTGAGGCGTCATGAAAATAGGGAGCTGTTAGTTCTATGTTGCGCAACATGGGAACTTTGTAGACATTTTTATGCTCCTCTTTTTTTGTGATTGAGTATAGATCTGGGTAGGTAGGATCGTACCTATACGGCACAAAAAGCCCCATTTTTTGAAATGAGTTGCCACCAAGATTGATACCATTGTGACAGGTTACACAGCCAAGCTCTTTAAATATTCTATATCCATCAGCCTGCTCTTTTGTCAGATTTCTCTCTCCTCTTAGATATTGATCAAATGGACTATTTGGTGTGATAAGCGCCATCTCAAACTCTACTATGGCATTTACAACCATATCAAAAGTTATGCTATTTTTTGAAAAGAGTGCTTTGAATTGATCTCTATACTCCTCTATATCTGTAAGTCTTGATAATATCTCATTTTCATTCATGTTCATCTCTGAAGGGTTATGAATAGGTCTGCTGGCTTGTTCATGAAGAGAGTCCGCACGCCCATTCCAAAACTGTTTAAAGTTGTATCTTGCATTAAAGACGCTAAGGGCTTGTATATTGCCTTTTACACCCTCGCTGCCTATAGATACGGATCTAGGATCAGCACCACCATGCTCAAAACTGTGGCAACTACTACAGGAGACTTTTTTATCTTTTGATAACAGAGGATCGCTAAATAGTTTTTTGCCAAGTAGAGCTAAATTCTTGTTATATTTTACTGTTTTTGGTATAGGCGCTATACCATCTTGTTCAGCTGCTTGAGTGTTTATAAAAAGTATTGACAATATAAGTATGGCTATTCTCAACTCTGCTCCTTTAGCTGTTGTGCTAGTCTATAAAATAGTTTTAAAGACCTTAATGAACGGTGATCAAGTCTGTACGATATTTTGGTTAGATATCTTTTGATAACTATCTGCTCTACTCCACTTCTTTTAGCAGCATCTTGAAGCAGATAGTGTGGTATCTTTTTTGGACTTTTTACAAATGCCCTACTTAGTTTTTTAATACTTTGAGTATCTGTATGATAGCACAAAAGAGCAAAAACAAAAGGGAGACCATATCGTCTATGCCACTCTTGTGCTAGATCTAGAGCCTTTGCATCTGTGCTGTTATATAGTTTTAACGCTCTATCTCCTATGAGTACTTCACCTCTAAGGTCTAAAACTTTGGCTAAGATATTTGATGTTGCTGATGCGCTATCTTGGATATGTTGATCTGAAGGTAGAAGTAGAACACTCCAGACCTCGTTATCTGCTACAATTCCTACACCTAGATGGTTGTATTTTTTTGCTTTTATGCTAGAGATGAATGCTGCATCAATAAGGCGTTTTTCAAAGAGAGCATTGATCTTAGATGGTACATTTTTGTTGTGTCTGATGCTCATCTGTTTTTGGGAGTAGCGTAGGTATCTCTTCATAAAAACATGAAAAGGCAGCAAATTAAGATAGTCTATCTTGCCAAATTTCACAAACAGCAACCTCTTTTTAAAGTATACGAATTATACGCTATAGTGGCTGAAAAATATGCTAGAATACTATAAAAAAGGTTTTGTGATGGTTAGTGTAGAGTTTTTAGGACCCATTGAGATACCAACTATGCAGCTAGAGATAGGGAGTTTGGCTGAACTAGGAGAGATTTTGCGTACTATAGATGAGAGTAAGAAATGGCTAGAGGTATCTGCAATTGCTATTAACGATACTTTAGTAGACTCTTTAGATATAGAGCTAAAAGATGGCGATAGGATCTGTCTGTTGCCACCAGTTTGTGGAGGTTGATTTTGCTAGAGATATATAGTGGAGCTTTAGATGTTGAGTCCATCCTAAGTAGATGGTATCGTCTAAGTTTACGCGACAACTGCGGTGCTTTTGTCCCATTTGTTGGTAGTGTAAGAGATGAGAATGGTATCAGTGGTTTGAGTTTTGATCTATATGAGCCGCTATTGAAAAGCTGGTTTGCTAGATGTAGTGATAGGGTAGAAAAAGAGGGTGCCACACTCTGTATGGCTCACTCAAATGGCAATGTTTATCTACAAGAGAGCTCATTCGTCTGTGCCATATACTCATCAAAACGCAAAATTGCTCTTAGTATGATCGCTGAGTTTGTAGAGGATTTTAAGACAGATGCACCGATATGGAAGTATGACCTTATAGGCAAGAGGCGCATCTATGCATTGGAGCGTTCAACTCCTCTATATGGAAGTGGGATCTTATCATGAGTTTTATATCATTTGAGGAGTCTTGTGCTTTGCTGGAGCAGTTGAGCATTGAGCCTATAGGTTCTGTGCAGATTCCACTATCTAGTGCACTTGGTAGAATTTTAGCAGAAGATATAGTAGCTTTTGAAGATATGCCATCTTGTCCAACATCTGCTCTTGATGGATATGCTATTAGAGTAGAAGATCAAAAAGCAAAAAAGATACCAATTGATCTTATGGATAATCCAGCAGGCAAGAGTAGCAGGGTGCTTGAGAGAGGCTTTTGTATTAAAACATTTACAGGTGCTATTATGCCGCAAGGTTCAGATGCGCTCATCCCTATTGAAAATGTAAGCATAGAGAGTAATCATATAGTTATCCATAGTGAAGTAAGTAGGGGATTTGGTGTTAGAGAAGTGGGTGAGATCTACAGCAAGGATGAGCCTCTGATTAGAAAAGGAGTTGAGCTAACATATGCAGAGTTGGGGGTTATTGCAACGCTTGGCATGAGTGCTGTTAGAGTTGCCCTTCCACCGCGTGTTAGCATACTTGCAACTGGTAGCGAACTCATAGACCTTGCACACAGTCGCTCAACACAGTCGCAGATATACAGCTCCAATAGCTATATGTTGGAAGCTTTAGTTAAGAGTGTGGGGGCAGATGCCATTCAGCTTGGGGTCTGTAGTGATAACAAACAGAGTATAACTAGTATGTTTGAGAGAGCTCTATCTTGTAGTGATATTGTTATTAGTAGTGGAGGTGTTAGTGTTGGTGATTATGATTTTGTTAAAGATATAGTGCCATCACTTGGAGCTAAAGTACTATTTAAGGGTGTAAAAATTAAGCCAGGTCAACATATTTTGGTTGCACAGCGAGGCAAAAAGCTAATTTTTGCATTACCAGGGTTTGCATACTCAAGTGCCGTTACGGCCATACTTTACATTTTGCCAACCATAAAAAAGATGCTAGGAGACTCTCAAGCACCAAGCTACACAGAAGCTATACTAACAGATAGTTTTACAAAACACTCGGAAAAGACGGAGTTTGTAGCATGTAGACTAACAGAAGATAACGCTCAGTTATTAGTAGATTTTGATAACAAAAAGAGTGGCACTTCAGCAGTATTGACAAATCTTTTAGATAGATCTGCATTTATGGTTGCTACTAAGAGCTATAAGAGTGGAGATAGAGTAAAGGTACTTAGAGTATGAGACTAGTCTTGGCAACAACAAATAGTGGCAAAATAGATGAGATCAAGAGACTCTACAAAGAGTTTGAAGTAGTAGCTTTTACGGAGCTTTTAGATATCGGTGAGATAGTTGAAAATGGCAAAACATTTGCACAAAATGCTATGATAAAAGCCAATGCTGTATATAGTGCGCTTGAAGATAAGAGAGCTATTGTTCTATCTGATGATAGTGGTATAAGTGTTGATGTATTGGATGGTGCACCAGGAATATATAGCGCAAGGTATGCTAGGGTAGGAGCAGATGATCAAGAGAATCTACAAAAGTTGATAGATGAGCTAAAGATAGCCAATGCAACTTCATCACTAGCACACTATACAGCTGCTATATCCATAGTATCTCACAATTGCTCATACACTATGCATGGCTGGATGCATGGAAGAGTTATAGATGAGGTCATGGGAGACAGAGGCTTTGGGTATGATCCTATATTTATACCAAATGGGTACAATAAAACTCTAGGTGAGTTAGACGATGAGGTAAAGCAGAGTATCTCTCACCGCTCAAAAGCACTCAAGATTGCCAAAAGTGTTTTAAGCACCATTAAGAATCATTGACCTTTGTCTAACTGCTTTGCAAAGGCTTCTAAATCCATTTTTTGTTTCAAGTCGCCATTGTAAATAATATCTTTGGCTTCAATGGTGTCGTCATTGAGCATGGCGGGAACGGCATCAGAATTAT
>JAMONY010000023.1 GCA_027066325.1 Helicobacteraceae bacterium
CAGATGAGCTAGATGATGAATTGCTATTGCTGTTGTCTGCACCTGTGTTGCTTGTGCAACCTTGCACTAGCATAGTGAAGATAAGCAGTAAAATTATCTGTAAATATCTAAGCATTGTGTAGCTCCTTGGGGTTTGGTGTTTTTAATATATTTGTGTAGATTATCTGTTATTTGATATGGTTTAGCTTAAGGGGTTTGTCTGTTGAGTATATGACTGTTGTGGATGGGTGGACTGTTTTGTTGCTTGTGGCGGTAAGTTATTGAACTTATGCAATATCTGGTACAATACCGCAATGAAAAAGATAAAAGTTGCGATGATTGGTGATGTTGTGGGTAGACCTGGTAGGGTTATGATTAAAGAGCATCTCTTGAAGATTAAAGAGCAGTACAAGATAGACTTTGTCTGTGCAAATTATGAGAATGCAAGCCACGGTTTTGGATTGACTCTTAAAAATTGTGATGAACTGCTTGCTAGTGGGGTAGATGTGATGAGTGGTGGCAATCACAGTTTTGACAAAAAAGAGCTCGTAGATCTATTTGAGTCTAGACCTCTTTTGCGCCCACACAACTATCCAGATGATATGCCTGGTAGTGGGCTTGGAGTCTATAGTGTGGGCGAGACAAAAATTGCTATACTAAATCTTTTAGGTCACTTTTCGATGCCTATGGCAGATAATCCATTTATCTTGGCAAAAAAATGTGTTGATGAGTTGCAAGATAGGGGAATTAAACATATTGTTGTAGATATGCATGCTGAAGCTACAAGTGAAAAACGCGCACTTATGATGATGCTTATGGGTAGAGTGAGTGCTATTGTTGGTACACATACACATGTGAGCACTGATGATCTGCAGGTAAGCTCTCATACGGGCTACATAACAGATCTGGGTCTTACAGGTTGCAGAGACAATGTTATAGGGCTAGATAAAGCGGCTCCATTGAAGAGGTTTTTGACTGGATTGCCTGCCACCTTTGATCTACCAAAAAAGTGTAAGAAAATCTTACAGTTGGTGATCTTTGAGCTAGATAGTGATGGTAGGTGTCTTGGGGCAAAGAAGCTAAAAATCTTTGATGATGGACGCGAGATAGTTAGTGATGGGTGGATAGATTGATGATTTTATGGCATAAGATAGGGCAGAAAATCGCAGATTTTAATGAACTTGTTATGTTTAAGCACTCTATATTTTCACTACCTTTTATATTTGTAGCTATGGTTGTTAGTGCAGATGGCTGGTTTGGGTGGGAGCTGCTTTTGCTTGGTGTGCTGTGTGCTATTAGTGCTAGAAACTTTGCCATGGGTGTCAATAGGTATGCAGATGTAGAGATAGATAAGCTTAATCCACGAACAGCTACTAGACCAAATGCAGATGGAAGAGTTAGTAGGCGTAGCATACTGGTGTTTAGCATAGTCAATGCTCTTATTTTCATAGCAGTAGCATACTACATCAACTCATTGGCATTTATGTTGAGTGTGCCGATATTGATTGTATTGGGAGCCTATTCATACTTTAAACGATTTAGCTCACTAGCTCACATGGTACTTGGTGTGTCACTTGGATTGGCACCTATAGCTGGCGTGGTAGCAGTAGAGTCTTACATACCTATGTGGTCGATTTTGTTAGCACTAGGTGTTATGTTTTGGGTGGCTGGGTTTGATCTACTCTACTCACTTCAAGATATAGAGTTCGATAGTGCCACTTCGCTACACTCTATACCATCTATCTATGGAGCCAAAGCCACTCTGTTTATTAGCGCACTATTTCATCTAAATACTACCATTTTTTGGTTACTCTTTGTTGTAGCTGCCAATCTTGGCGTGGTTGCATATGTGGCTGTTGTGCTTAGTGCTATTATGCTTATGGTTGAGCACAAGATAGTTAGAGAAGATTTTACTAAGATAGATCGTGCATTTTTTACTATTAATGGCTATCTTGGAGTGCTATTTTTTATCCTCATAGTAGTAGATGTCTGGCTATTTTAATGCTTACAAGTGCATGTAGTGAGTGTGGCGGAGTTGTATCTATAGACAGCACAAAAGATTTTACTCATCATCACTGCCCGCGATGTGGTGCACTCTTGTATCACCAAACTTTTTCAGACAACTTCATCATCATGATGGCGCTAACAACTCTACTGCTCTTCATACCACTTCTGTTCTTGCCTGTTCTCAATGTAAATTTTTTAGGCTTTAGTACAACTACAACACTACCTAAGGCTCTATGGGGACTTGTAAATGATCAAGAGTATATTGTAGCTATAGTGTCTATCATCACTGGACTTCTGGTACCGTTTTTGATGATTATCATGATATTGGCTACTCTAATAGCACCAAAATTTGGGATCAAAAGAGCTATGATATTGCCAATATATAGAGTCTATGAGAGCTGTAAAGAGTGGGGCATGGCTGAAGTCTATCTTGTTGCCATACTAGTATCTATGATCAAACTTAGTGAGAAGTCTATACTAGAAGTTGGGCTTGGCCTTTACCTGTTTGCACTGTTTGCACTGATGTTCTACATTACTAACACATACTATAATCCAGATAAGATATGGGAGAGTTATGAGAAGTGATGTAGAGCTTGGGCTTATACTTTGTAAACATTGCAATCTGCTAAACAGCAATCAGCTTCATAGATGTAGAAGATGTAACTCCATACTTGAGCAGCGTATACCACACTCTATGCTTAAGACAGCTCTCTATCTTTTTGCAAGTTTAATTTTTCTTATACCAGCCAATCTGTTGCCGATCATGGTAGTTTATGAGCTAGGAGTTGCTAAGCCAAGTACCATTATAGGTGGTTTTATCCATTTTATGCAGAGCGGCTCATACTCAGTTGCTATCATCATCTTTGTGGCAAGTGTGCTTGTACCTATCTTAAAAATTTGTGTTGTTGCTTATGCTCTAATGGTAGCTAGGTTTAGACTTAGAGATAGAGCCATGGGTGCTTTGAAAATGTTTAGAGTAGTTAGGGCAGTTGGTAAGTGGTCGATGTTAGATGTATTTGTTGTGGCGTTTATGGTATCGATGGTGCAGTTTGAGATAGTATCATCCATAGTTGCAGGACCAGCAGCTCTTGCATTTTTGCTAGCAGTCATTGCTATGATGCTAGCTACAAAGAGCTTCGATACAAGATTGATGTTTGATAAGACTACTTGATTAGTGTCTCAATCTCCATAGAGTCCATCTCAACTTTTTTCGCTTTTGCAATACGATCTTCTTTTAGTTTTGTATGAAGATTTTCATCATCAAGAGCTAGTATCTGCATGGCAAGGTAAGCAGAGTTGATAGCTCCTGCTTTGCCGATAGCAACAGTAGCAACAGGCATACCAGCTGGCATCTGAACAGTTGATAGTAGTGCATCTATACCACTAAGAGCAGAGGCGCTCATAGGCACTCCTATGATAGGTCTAACTGTTTTAGATGAGAGCACACCTGCTAGGTGAGCCGCCATACCAGCAGCACCTACAAATACTTTAGCTCCACGCGCTTCAGCACTCTTAACATACTCTGCTGTGCGCTCAGGTGAACGGTGAGCCGAAGAGATTACTAGCTCATACTGAACTCCAAAAGTCTCAAGTGTATCTGCACAAGACTTCATAACATCAAAATCACTTTTAGAACCGATAATAATCGAAACAAATTTCATAGCCCATCCTTGTAAAAATAATTGTGATTATATCATTAGATTTTATCGATATAGAGTTTATCTTCTATTGGTGTAGATCTTGCTAGCTCAAAGGGTGAAATGGTAACATATCTAGTAAGCTAAGCTACACCTTTGGTATGTGTGGCATATCGGCTGTTGCTTTGATCCTTAAAAAAGTAAAAGGTGGTAGAGTGGCTGGTAGGGCTATTGGGTTTGTGTTGCCGCTATGGACAGAATCTAGCGTTTTACCACTTTTTGTCCGTAGTGTGTTTAGCTTCACAAACCATCTACTATCTTTGGTATAGATAGAGCCTATGTCACCTGTAGCTATTTTTAGTTTAGACTCATCTGGTGAGACTATCTCAAGGGCATCACCAGCTCTTGTGGTGTATTTACATAAAAAATACTCACCGCTCTCATCGACCATTCCACACACCTGATGAGTACCCATCTGCATTGTAAAATCTAAGCTCTGGGTATCTTGTCTCTCAAACGGCCTATTTATAAGATAGGCATCAGTGTAGCCACGATTTTGCATGCTCTCTAACTCGTACTGATATCTTGTAGTATCACTTCTGTTGTTATAGTGGTCATCTAGTGCCATTTTGTAAGTTTTAGCAGTTATGGCAGCATAGTATGATGTTTTAGTTCTGCCCTCGATCTTAAGAGAGTCTACAACACCAGAGCCTACAATCTCATCTATGTGTGAGGCTAGATTTAGATCTTTGGCATTCATGATGTATGTTCCTATGCCCTCATCTTCTTCTAGTCTAAATAGCGTGCCTGTTTCAGGGTTGGCAGCATATAGCTCATAGGCAAAACGACAATCATTAGCACAGCTTCCACGGTTGGCAACTCTACCACTTTGTAGTGTAGAGATGAGACATCTGCCACTGTAGGCAAAACACATAGAGCCGTGGACAAATACCTCTAACTCAAGATCTGGTAGCTCCTGTTTGATCTGAACTAAATCTTTTAACGATATCTCTCTAGCTACTATGATACGACTAGCCCCCATTTCATGGTATATCTTAGCATCAAGAGTGTTCATAACATTGGCTTGAGTTGAGAGATGAAGTGGTATATCTGGAGCCAGCTCTTTGGCCAACACAAGTACACCAGGTGTCGCAACTATGAGCGCATCTGGTTTGAGTGAAGCTATCTGTAAGATATGTTTTTTGAGCAGATCTATCTGTGAGTTAAATGGAAAACCATTGATGGTAGCATAGACCTTTTTACCTCTAGTGTGTGCGTACTCTATGCCCTCTTGAAAGCTCTGCATTGTAAACTCTTTGCCAGAGCGAATGCGCAAAGAGAAGTGGCTCACTCCAGCATAAACAGCATCTGCTCCAAAGTCTATGGCTATCTTTAGCTTCTCTAGATTGCCAGCTGGTGATAAGAGTTCAACTCTACTCAAGTGACTACAGCCCCATCTTATTTGGATTTAAGATATTGTTAGGATCAAATGCTCTTTTTATGGATGAGAATAGCGCCATCTCTTCATCACTAAAAGCTAGATGCATGTAGGGAGCTTTTGCTATGCCTATGCCATGTTCGCCACTAAGTGTGCCTCCAAGCTCTATGGTTGCTTCAAACACCTCTACTATAGCCTTGTAAGCGATCTCTACTTGTGCAGGATCTGAGCCATCTACCATGACATTGGTGTGCACATTGCCATCACCTGTATGACCAAAACATGGTATATTGATCTTGTATTTATCTGCTATGGCATAAAATCTTTTTAAGAGTTCAGGTAGTGCTGATCGTGGAACTGTTACATCTTCATTGAGTTTTTTAGAGCCATAGACCGATAGTGCAGGTGAGGCATTTCGTCTCGCAAACCAGATATCTTCTGCCTCTTTTTTGTCACGCGCAATCTTGAACTCTCTACAGCCATTTTCTTTAAAAACTGACTCTATTTTTGCCAACTGAAAATCAAGATCATCTGCTAGATTGCCATCTACATCTGTAATCAAGATAGCACCAGCATCTGTTGGTAGTCCTATGTTGTAAGTGTGCTCAACTGCTTTTATGGTGAGTTGATCTAAAAACTCCATAGCTACAGGTGTTACGCCACTAGCCATGCTTTTGTAGACTGCCTCCATGGCACTATCAACGCTATCAAAAATCCCCATAGCAGTTTTGGTAAGTAGCGGTTTGGCTATGAGGCGAAGGGTGATCTGTGTAGTCACAGCTAAGGTGCCCTCGGAGGCTATAAGTATACCTGTGATATTGTAACCTGCTACATCTTTAATGGTTCTTTTACCGCTTCTGATGATATTGCCATTGGGCAATACTGCTCTTAGTGCCATGATATAGTCTTTGGTGATGCCATATTTAGCAGCTCTCATACCACCCGCATTTTCATTTAAGTTGCCACCAATGGTAGAGTACTCTTCACTTGCAGGATCAGGAGGATAAAATAGTCCCACCTCCTCAACCGCTCTTTGCAGATCTTTATTGATAACACCAGGCTCTACTACTGCTACCATGTTCTGTAGGTCTATCTCTAGTATCTTATTCATATGTTTTTCAAATGCAAGAACTATGCCGCCGCTACTAGGTAGTGCTCCACCTGTAAACCCGCTGCCAGCTCCGCGTGGAACTACAATAATGTGGTGTTGATTGCAGTATCTAAGTATCGCACTTACATCATCTTCAGAGCGTGGAAATAGTACCGCATCAGGTTCAAACTTCTCTCTAGTAGCATCGTAAGAGTATGCTAACAGATGCGCTTTGTCACTATAGATATTTTCATCTGTAACTATACTACTTAGGTATTTTAAATGTTTTTCATCTATCATATTTTATCTCTCTATTAGGCTTTTATAGTACGGTTCATACTCTTTTAATCCGCTACCACCAAAGCTAAACAATCCCTCATCAATCTTCCCTATCCTGTGAAAAAATGGCAGATCAGTGTCCGTATAGCTAGCTCCAACCTTAGTGGTATGTAATGTCGTAAAAGTATGACAATCAAGAGTATATAGCGTATCGCTAAGGTAGATATAGAGCAGACCAATTACATATTTTTCACAAAGTTCTTTAAAGTCTGATAGTTCTGGTGTGGAGTGACTCTGGTACGATAGGTAGGTAGCAAGCAGATCTGGATGCACCCAGTATGTGTCTGTAATGTTTGATGTGATTTTGTTATAGATATCATAGTTTGGAGCTATCAGCATAGCACGCATGTAGTCTGGTGCCAATAGTAGCTCATCTGAACTCTCTGCTCTATCGACTATCTTAGGTAGTGAATCTTGCTGTAGTGTATCAAACGGACTCAACGCTAAGGTGCTTATGTTAGTTGTGTCATTGTAGTCTAGCACAACCGCTCTAGCCACAATGGCACTGTATGCAGGTGAGTAGTGCTTGATGATAAAAGCTGTTATGCCCCTCTCTATCTTTGGAGTGATAGCTGTTGCGGTAGTGTAATCATCTGAGACGCTCTTTAAGATAAGCTGCTGTGCAGTAAGAGCTGTATGTATGAGTATCAGTGCTATTAAGAGTCTCAATCTCTAATCCTTAAGTATTTCTAGTATTATATCCAAACAGTGCTTTAAGGAGTGTTTAGATACCCTTTCATTATCTAGAAGTCTGGAGAGTACTGTATGCGCATTTTATTGCTGTTGACACTACTGATTTTGACACTACAAGCCGCCTCTTATGAGAAACATCGATGGAGCAGTGGAGAGGTCTATTTGGAGTTTTTAGAGCGTCTTAATCTACCATCTACGCTCTACTATAATATAGACAAAGAGGATCAGACTTTAACTGAAGAGATTAGAAGTGGCATACCTTATGAGTTGCTAAGAGATGATAGTGGGGCTGTATTGCAAGCTCTTATACCAATCTCAGATGAGCTCCAGTTTCATATCTACTTGGACGAGAGTGGTGAGTATCAGTTTAAGACTATACCTATAATATACAAAACAAGAGAGGAGTCTATCTCACTGAAGATTGAGAGCTCTCCATATAATGACATAGTAAAAAAGAGTGGTTCAAGAGAGTTAGCACACATATTTGCAGCCGCTTTTCAAAACTCATTAAACTTTAAAAGTGACCTTAGAAAAGGTGATCAGTTGGTGATGATCTATGAGCAGAAATATAGATTGGGCAAGAGGTACTCTTCACCAAAACTCTTAGCAGCTATGATAGAGATGCGCAATAAAAAACATTATATCTACTTAGCAGAGGACGAGCGCTACTATAATGAAAAAGGGGTTCAAGCTGAGAGCTTTTTGCTAGCTAGACCGATTAGAAATGCAAGAGTTAGCTCTGGATTTTCAAAACGACGATATCACCCTGTTTTAAAACGCTACCGCCCACACCTTGGTGTAGACTATGCTGCTCCTAGAGGAACACCAATCTTAGCAGCTGGTAAAGGAGTTGTGATCTTTGCAGGAAGAACTAGAGGCTATGGCAAACTTATAAAGATACGACACTCAGATGGCTATGTGACACTATATGCTCATCAGAAGTCATTTAGACGCGGCATAAAAAGGGGTAAAAAGGTTAAAAAGGGTCAAGTGATAGGGTATGTAGGAACTACAGGATTATCAACCGGACCACATCTGCATTTTGGACTATATAAAAATGGCAAAGCTATCAATCCAGCAAGAGTTGTTAAGATTACCAATAAGAGATTAAAAGGCTCTAGTAAAGTGGCATTTATGAAACATAAAAAGAGGCTAGATAGAGAGATAAAGTCTATACTAGATGCTCCAGAGCAACAGCGTCATCTACTAGCAGAGATCAATAGTAGTTGCAATATTCAAAGAGGCAGAAGAGATGAAACATTTTAGCGAAATTAAACACCTATTTGATCAATTTTTACAAGGCAAAACAGAGCAGCTACCACACGCTAGTGAGATAGCATATCTTCTTAAACATGTCTATCGTGATACTCCAGAAGAGTTTTTAGAACTTTTAAATAAAATACCCCAAGATGTTCGTGGAGACCTGCTACTAAATCTACCCGAAAAGCTAAAAGATGAGGCGATAGAGTACTACTCTACAGATGAGTTAACTGAAGCTGTTGAGTCACTACAATCAGATGATGCTACTGAGCTCATAGATGATATTGAAGATGTTGATGAGGGTGTAGCTGAGGCTGTTTATGAGCAGCTAGATATTGAAGATCGTGAAGATATTGATAAGATTAGAAGCTATGATGAGGACCAAGCTGGCTCATGGATGCAGACAGAGCTATTTGATGCAACTCTAGACGAGACTCTACAAGAGGCTATAGATCGACTCAAGCTACTAAAAGATGTAGGTGAACTTGAGAATATCTATCAGTTGTATATAGTCAATGATGAGAGAAGATTGGTGGCTACTATTGCTCTTGAAGATCTTATATTGATGGATTTTAATCAAACTTTTCGCCAACAGTTGGGCAACAAAGAGTTTAGGGCAGTGAAAACAACAGATGATATTGATGATGTAGCGTCTATATTTGAGCAGTATGATGCATCTGTATTGCCTGTGCTAGATCATGAGAGCAGGCTAGTTGGTCGTATAACATCAGATGATATTTATGATGTTATTGAAGAGCGTGCAACTGAACAGATCTACAATCTAGCTGGTGTAAATGATGATGTAGAGCAAGATGAAGATATAAGGGCAATTTTTAAGACAAGGTCTAGCTGGCTAGCACTCAATCTGTTAACAGCCATACTAGCATCGATGGTTATAGCGGTATTTGATGAGACTTTAGCAGCATTTATCCCACTTGCTATACTGATGCCAATAGTAGCCTCCATGGGTGGCAATGCAGGAACACAGACACTAACGGTTATGGTGCGAAAGATGGCACTTGGCGACATAGACTTTGCAAATGCCAAGAGTGCACTTTACAAAGAGATGAGTGTCGCTCTGCTTAATGGTATGCTCTTTGCTGTTATCATGGGTATTATAGCTTGGATCTGGTTTTCTGAGCCACTACTTGGCGTGGTTATAGCGCTAGCTATGGTGATCAACCTTCTTGTGGCTGGACTATTTGGAGCAGCCATACCTCTACTGTTAAAGCGCCTAAATACCGATCCAGCTGTAGGGTCTACGGTGCTGCTTACAACAGTTACCGATGTCTTTGGATTTTTTAGTTTTCTGCTTCTTGCAAAGGTGATCTTGTTATGAAAAATCTTATCAAAATAGCCACTATAGTTCTGCTTTTAGCTGGCTCTGGCTATCTGCTGTTTAGCGGTTTTAACAT
This sequence comes from Helicobacteraceae bacterium, assembly GCA_027066325.1. Lineage (GTDB taxonomy): Bacteria > Campylobacterota > Campylobacteria > Campylobacterales > Sulfurimonadaceae > Thiomicrolovo. The sequence goes on from JAMONY010000023.1 coordinate 9,859, forward strand.
ACTTTTTAACACTTAAACTTAACTGTTTGAGTCTGACTTTTTATCGATAAGATTGTTTAGTAAAAACATGTACATCTCTTTAGATTTTACATCCTCTTCGATCGCCTTCATGTATAGATCAGACACTCTATCTGCATATGTTTTATAAGCAAAGTGCGGGAAGTGATTTTTCCAAGCTATCTCAACTCTTTGGCGTGCTACACGCTCTATGAGCCACTCTTTAAACATCATGTAAGTGCCAAAAAACATACCTGTAAAAATGATTGCTAGAAAGATTAGTAGATGACAATCAATCTGTGCTAACTCTTTGTGAAATAGAAAGCTTATGGGTAGTAAGATAATGTTCCATATGGTTAAAAATGCTAAGATCATCTTGCCGATACTAAGTCTTACACCAGGTATGCGACCCTCTAGTTTGAGACCTAGTTTGTGTGATCTATTGAGCTCTAATAGCTCCTTGAGGCGCAAGGGCTGATCTGAGACCCTAAAGACAAATGGGGTAATGGTACGATCTGTAATCTTGTTAAAATATGTAGATAAACTGCTCATGTGAAGCGCCTTTGACTACCATTACTAGAGCTAAGTGTAGTTATTGGTATTGTATAGATAAAGAAATTCTAACAAAAAAAAGAGCCTAAAAGCAAACCGCTTTTTTTATTGGCAACAATATGTTAAAAACTATCAAGGTGTTTGCAGGCTATAGGGATGAAAAAAACAGAGAGTTTTTGGTCTATTTGTGAGTTATGAAGATCTGCTCTTAAGATAGTTTAGGTACAATCACAATATGACACTAAGTAGATATATAAACAGCGAGATAAATATGTTAAAACCAATTATAGAACGATTAAATAGTAAGTCGCTGATCTATAAAAAGCTTGTAGAAGTTGCTCCAAAAGATCTTGGTATACGCAATCGTATAAGAATATTTTGCGCAACCGATCCAAAGGGGTACTATAGTGCAATATTTATAATAGACCAGAAGAGTCGAGTGTTGGTTAAAGATATAGAGAAGTTTGAGCAGATACTACAAAAGCTAAAACTCTATAGTGACCACTCATTTAAGTATAAACTACTTATGTTAGATGCTCCGATCTGCTCAAAAGCGTTGAGTGGACTTAAAAGTTTGGGGTGGAAGGTTATATAGTTGCTATGTGACATTGGAAATAGTACTTATCACTTCTATGACAACATAAAAGAGCATAGAGAGTCGGTCTCCTCTTTTGATCCAGAGTCTATAGTAGAAAAAGTTTTTTATATTAGCGTAAACAGCCATATTTCACAAAAGCTAGCTACTTTGGATAACTGGGTAGATCTTCAAGAGTATATGAAGCTGCCATATGAGAGCATGGGTATCGATAGGGCTGTGGCACTACTTAGTATCTGTGATGGCGTAGTTATTGATGCTGGCAGTGCTATTACAGTAGATGTGGTGCATGCTGGTGTATTTGAGGGTGGGTTTATCTATCTTGGCATAGAGTCACTACAAAGAGCCTATGCAGATATATCATCAGCCCTGCAGTGCTCATTTAATTTTGAGCTAGCTTTTGATACAATACCATACAATACAGTAGATGCCATAACTTATGGTGCATTTGCGCCTCTTGTGCAGAAGATACGCTCATTTGATCTTCCTGTGATTTTGACAGGTGGTGATGCTAGTAGATTACAGAGGTTGCTACCAGAGGCTAAGGTGGACGAGATGTTGATATTTAAAGGCATGCAAGAGCTGATAAGAAGGGAAAATATATGTTAACTATAGCGCTACCAAAAGGTAGAATTGCTCAAGATACACTAGAGATATTTGAGAGAGTGTTTGAGAAGAAGTTCATTTTTGATGATCGTAAGTTGATACTAGAGAGTGGTGATTTTAAGTTTTTGCTAGTTCGCAATCAAGATGTGGCAACATATGTCTACCATCAAGCAGCAGATATCGGTGTGGTTGGGCTTGATACGCTAGAAGAGCAGGGTCTTGATGTGATAAGACTACTAGATCTAAAACAGGGCTACTGTAAAGTAAGTATTGGTATGAGAGCAGGTGAGAAGTTAGATTTTAGCAAACCAGAGCTCAAAGTTGCTACAAAAATGGTCAATATCACAAGATCATACTTCGCCTCTAAGGCGGTCTCAGCAGATATCATCAAGCTCTATGGCTCCATTGAGTTGGCACCACTTGTAGGGCTTGCAGATATGATTGTTGATGTTGTGCAAACTGGTGCAACAATGAAGCAAAATGGCTTAGAGGTGGTAGAGGATATCTTAGAGTCAACCACTCACCTCATTGCCAATAAAAATAGCTACTTTTTCAAAAAGAGTGAGATTTTAGATCTATATGAGAAGATCAATGGCGCAATCTAGCAATCTTGACATATACGCTAAAGCAGAGCATCTTTTTGAGCTTGATGAGCCAACACTACAGCTACACGACCTATTTTTAGAGACACTGCAGAGATATGAGCCATCATCTCTGCTAGATATAGGGTGTGGTCGTGGTCTGTTTATGAGTAGAGCTCAAGAGCTTGGCATAGAGTGCAGAGGCATTGATGTTAGCTCTATCATGGTAGATGATGCTCAATCTGCTGGATTTAGAGTAGAGCAGGTGCCACTGGAGATGGTTGAGGGTAAGTTTGATGCTATTGTGGCAATTTTTGATGTGTTGAACTTTATAGAGCCAACAGCTCTTGGTGAGTTCTTAGATAGTGTCGCACTAAGATTAAATCATGACGGTATTTTTATAGCCGATATTAACACTAAGTACGGTTTTGAGGCTGTCGCTGATGGGCTGATATGTGTAGAAGATGAGAAGATGTTTGTTAGTATGGAGTCGATATATGAAGATGAGACTCTTACTACTATATTTAAGCTTTTTGAGCACTCTGGTGATGGCTGCTATAGGCGTGAGAGCGCGGTAGTAAAGCAGTACTACTACACTAAAAGACTACTTAGCGGTTTTGACTCACTAAAGCTTGTAGGGCAGAGTAAAATTTCACTATATGATAAAAATGACAAACTACTACTGATATTTCAAAAGGCGTAAGCATGAACTCATACGGCAGCGACGCTTTTCTACCAACAACTCCCAAAGAGGTTGAGGAGCGTGGCTGGAGTAAACTCGATATTATCCTTATCAGTGGTGACTCATATATAGACTCACCATACATCGGAGTAGCTGTTGTTGGGCGTATATTGGAGCGTGAGGGTTACAGAGTAGGCATCATAGCCCAGCCAGATATAGATAGTGCTGATGATATCACAAGACTTGGTGAGCCATCTATGTGGTGGGGTGTGAGTGGTGGCAGTATCGACTCTATGGTTGCAAACTATACCGCTACTAAGAAGTTTAGAAATAGTGATGACTACACCCCTGGCGGTAAAAATAGCAGACGACCAGATCGTGCAGTACTAGTCTATACTAACCTAATACGCAGGCACTTTAAAAATACTGTCCCTATTGTGCTTGGAGGCATTGAGGCTAGTTTGCGTCGCGTAACACACTATGACTACTGGTCAAACAAACTTAGAAAGCCCATACTTTTTGATGCAAAGGCAGACTATCTTGTGTATGGTATGGGGGAGCTAACCCTTATAGATCTAGCTTCTGCTATAAAGAGTGGAGGTGATGCTAGAGATGTGCGCGGTCTATGTTATATCTCAAAAGATGCAAAAGGTGAGTACATAGAGCTGCCATCACATCAAGAGTGTCTGCAAGATAAAGAGAGATATATAGATCTTTTTGACCTATTTTACGATAACAATGACCCTATATCTGCGCGTGGTCTATCTCAAGCTGTAGATAGCAGGTACCTTATCCAAAATCCTCCACATGACTATCTTGATGAGGAGCAGATGGATAGCGTTGCGGCTCTACCGTACACAAGAGAGCTACACCCATACTATGCCAAATACGGTAAAGTGAAATGTTTAGAGACTATCAAATTCTCTATTACAACTCATCAAGGGTGTTGGGGAGAGTGCAACTTTTGTGCCATTGGAGTGCATCAAGGACGCACAATTCGCACAAGAAGTGAGGATTCAATAGTAGCAGAAGCAGCCCAATTCAATAACTATAGAGACTTTAGAGGTATCATTAGTGATGTGGGTGGACCAACTGCCAATATGTACGGTTATGAGTGTGGTAAAAAACTTAAAGCTGGTACATGTGATGATAAAAAGTGTACAGATGCAACAGCGCTATGTTCTGCTATGAAGGTGGATCATTCAAGAAATATCAACTTGTTAAAACGCGTGCGATCTGTAGATGGTGTTAGAAAAGCTTTTGTAGCTTCAGGTGTGAGGTATGATCTGATCATAAAAGATAAAAGATCTGGATATGAGTACCTAAAAGAGCTGGTAAAACATCACATATCTGGTCAGATGAAAGTGGCACCTGAGCACACACAGCCTCACATTTTAGAGCTCATGAATAAGCCAAATCAGCAAACATTGATAGAATTTAAAAAACTTTATGATAAACTTAACGCTAGAGAACAAAAAAAGCAGTTTTTGACATACTATCTTATAGCAGCTCATCCAGGTTGCGAAGAGAGTGATATGCATGAGCTAAAGAGGTTCACTACAGATGAGCTACATATCAATGTAGAGCAGGCGCAGGTCTTTACACCTACTCCTAGCACATACTCATCAGTTATGTACTATACGCAGATGAATCCTCAAACTAGAGAGAAGATATTTGTAGAGAAAGATAGTGCAAAAAAAGAGAGACAGAAGAGCATAGTAGTCAAAAAGCACCAAGGAGGTTAGAGTGGGTCTGTTTTCAAAGATATTTAACAAAAGTTCTAAAGATACTCAAAAATCGATGCAAAATAGTGACAACAGAGCAGAACCAGTCAAACTATCAGCATCAAAATTTAACCTAAATAACACTTTAAGAGATGTTGCGAATGTTCTAGCACCTATGGCTTTAGAGAAGAAGATATCTATCATCTATAGGGTCAACAAAGATGTTCCATCTATCATTATAGGCGATAGATATAAGCTTACAACTCTTCTAAGTGAACTCATAGGCAATGCGATAGACTTTTCAGATAAAAAAGAGAGCATAACGGTCAATATCAGAAGAAATGCAGACAATGTAGATGCACTTGAGCTTCACTTTAGTATCACCGATAGGGGTGTGGGCATATCAGAGCAAGCACTCAATGATGTGATAACTCCTATGTTGCGTAGCGACCTTAAGGCTTCAGAGTTTGGCATAGAGGGTAGTGGTCTTGTGCGTGCACGCGAGATTGTACATGCCATGTTTGGAAGCATCACTATGAGCTGCGATCTTGATAGAGGGTGTATTGTATCGTTTTATGTGCTGCTTAGTACTCCAGATATCAAAGAGAGAAGGCACTATAGGCTACCATCAAAAGATGGCATAGCGCTACAGAGCCTAATCATAGATGAAGACCACGGCACAGCCAATGCACTTGAGTCGATGCTGGAGTACTTCCAACACAGTGTCACTCAGGCTCATGATGTAGATATAGACTCTTTTGAGGATTTTGATCTGCTCTTTGTCTGTGCATACATGCTTGATGAGTCTATGAAAGAGAGGCTAAGTGCTTTGCGTACTAGCCAAAGTGGAGTCAAGATAGTCATCATAGAGGAGATGATGAACGACTCATCGGATGCTCAAGAGATACTAGAGTTATCAGATTGGCTACTCTATAAACCAACAACACAACAGTTTGTATTTGAGATGCTTAGTGCCCTCTACCCATCTAAACCAACAAGTGAAGAGATTAAGGGCGTAGAAGGTGAAGAGAGTGTCTCTAAAGATGTTGAGCAGTTCTTAGGCTCAGACAATAGCGTAGCGATATTTGACCAAGAGATGGGTTTGAGGCTATATGAGAATAACTATACTAAACTTGCAGATACCCTTAAAGATATCATCTGGAAATATGTCAAAGTTGATAAAAAGATCCTCTCTTTAGCCTCACATGAGGAGTATCTTAAACTCTCAGAGCTATGCGATGAGCTTCATAAGAGATTGGAGCCAGTGGGTGCGATCAGACTAGCGCAGTTGGCGCTTATGATCAAGAGTGCATCTGAGAGATTTAAAGTTGCTGATGTTGAGAGTTTAAGCTCCATATTTTCTCCTATTTTAGCACAGACTATAACAGCCTTTGATAGTTTTATGGAAGAGAACAAATATAAGATAGACGATGCGACTTGATAAGTTTATAAACGCTACCAACATTACAAAAAGACGCTCTATAGCACAAGATATGATTAAAAATAGTGTTGTTAGTATAAATTCAAAAGTTGCTAAGGCCAGTAAAAATGTAGAGATTGGAGATACTATCACGGTAGCATATCTTAAAGGAGATAAGAGCTATAGAGTCTTGAAAATTCCCACTACAAAATCGACACCAAAATCACTACAACATGAGTACATTGAGGAGATAGAGTGAATTTTATAGAGGCAAAGGAGGCGTTTGAGAGGCTCTTTGCAGAGCAGATGAGTCAAGATCAGATGAGAGAGTTTCTTTTAGAGATGAGACTTGATGAGACTTTAGAAGCACAGACTATAGCAGCCGCTGCTGAGGTGATGAGCTCTTATGCTCTCATGTTAGATATCAGAGCAGATCTTAAAGACTCTTTGATAGACATAGTAGGCACAGGAGGTGATAAGAGTGGAAGTTTTAACATCTCAACTACAACGGCCATATTGGTAGCGAGTGCTAATCTTTATGTGGCAAAACATGGCAATCGATCTATCACCTCAAAATCTGGCTCTGCTGACCTACTAGAGACTCTAGGGATTAGACTTGATCTTAGTAGATCGCAGAGTTCTGTTATGTTAGAAGAGTGTGGATTTGTTTTTATGTTTGCCCAAAACCACCATCCAAGCATGAGGCATATTATGCCCATACGCAAATCGATAGATCAGAAGAGCATCTTCAATATCTTAGGACCATTAACTAATCCAGCTGGTGTTAAGAGGTATCTATTGGGTGTGTTTGATGCAGGGTTTGTGCGCAAGATGGCAGAGGCACTCTTGATCAATGGTGCACTAAAAGCCATGGTAGTTAGCTCAGCAGACGGTATGGATGAGATATCTATAAGTAGCACAACTCACGCTGCTATATTGGAGGATGATCAGATAAGAGAGTTTGAGATAGACCCTCTGCTTTATGGCATAAAACTAGCTCCATTTGAGGCAATACTTGGATCTAGCGCGGAGCAAAATGCCTCTATATTATTAGATATTTTTAACAACAGGGCTACAGATGCACAGCGTGATATAGTACTTATCAATAGCGCAGCAGCTTTTATAAGTGCTGGTGTTGCACGCGACATGCAAGATGGTCTTGAGATTGCAAAAGAGATGCTACTTAGTGGCAAGGCGCGCGATAAGCTAGAGCAGATTAGGAGTATCTCATCAAAACTGTAGAGCTAGAGTATCAGCTTCTAGATCTGCCTGATCTATCTAAACTTATTGTGCAGATGCTACCAGAGAGCGGAGGTGTTGTGTTGCTATGTGGTGATCTATCTAGCGGTAAAACAACTCTAGTACAGACATTTGTACGCTCTTTGGGCATAGATAGTTGCGTGACCTCCCCAACATTTTCACTTCAGCACTGCTATGAAGATACTGTTTTCCACTACGATATATATAGCAAGGGTGTAGAGCACTTTATCTCTCTTGGGCTACTAGAAGAGCTTGAGAGAGATGGGTATCATTTTGTAGAGTGGGCAGATGATAAGTTGGCAAAACTGCTCCAAGAGTGTGGCTTAATAACACTTTTGATAGAGATAGAGAAGAGCATAGAAGGCTCACGCCACTACAGAGTGAGTTCGTATGCATAAGTTAGTAGCCGATACACTTGTAAAGACTATATCACATACTAAGATAGTAAAGGGCATGTCGTTAGAGATCAGTTCTGGTGAAGTTGTGGGGCTATTGGGACCAAACGGGGCTGGTAAAACTACAACATTTTATATGATATGTGGTCTTGTGGAGGCTACCTCTGGTAGAGTCTATCTTGATGGTGAAGATATCTCACATCTAGCACTTCACCAAAGAGCCCTAAGAGGCATAGGCTACCTTCCACAAGAGGCATCAATCTTTAAAGATCTTAGCGTTGAAGAGAATCTTTTAGTAGCTGCACAAGCTTGCATAAAAGATAAAGCAGAGCAGTTAGAGCGTATAGAGCAGATGTTGGACGCTTTTAATATAGAGCCTATTCGTTACCGTAAAGGTATATCACTATCAGGAGGTGAGAGGAGGCGTGCGGAGATAGCTAGAGCACTTGTGCCATCACCTAGATTTCTACTTCTTGATGAACCATTTGCTGGAGTTGATCCGCTTGCAGTTAGCGACATACAGAGTGTCATAAAACAGCTAGTAGAGCATGGTATAGGTGTTTTGATCACAGACCATAATGTACGCGAAACTCTTGATGTGTGTGATCGTGCCTATGTGATCAAAAGTGGTGAATTATTGGCATCTGGCACAAGTCAAGAGGTCATAGAAAATGTCGCTGTAAGAGAGCACTACCTTGGAGATACCTTTAAGTTTTGAGTCTAAAGGCGCTATTGGATCATCATGTATCTTTGCGAGATAGAGAAGATGAGCTCTCATACGATCGACCAGATCCACTTCTAGTAGCATCACGATATAAAGATCCTTATATCTCTCTAGTCTGCGCCCTTTTTGCATATGGCAAAGCCTCACTTATAGTTAAGCTGTTAGATAGTTTTGATTTTACACTCATAGACTCTGATGAGCAAAACATAAGAGAGTCATTAAAAGATCACTACTATAGATTTCAAAACTCAGATGATATAGTAGAGTTTTTTATCACTCTACATAGACTCAAGCTAGATACAGACTTAGAACAGCTATTTGCACAAGAGTATAGGAAAAAACAGAGTGTTTTAGATGGTATAAACTCAATCATAGAGAAGATGTATACTCTTAATAGTTACAGAAGTAGAGGGTATGAGTTTCTCATAGGCAGGTGTGCTACAAAACTCAAAGGTGGCTCTGCTATGAAAAGATGGCACATGTTTTTAAGATGGATGGTGCGAAAAGACTCCATAGACCTTGGGCTCTGGAGCAGTAGCATATCTAAGCGTGACCTACTGATGCCGCTAGATACCCATACATTCAATATATCACGCAATTTAGGACTACTTAAAAGATCTAGTTGTGACCTGCAAGCAGTTATTGAGCTTACGGAAAAACTAAAAGAGTTTGATTATCAAGACCCCATTAAGTATGATTTTGCCTTATACAGAATAGGGCAAGAGCAGATCAAGATCTAAAAGAGTTAAACTTTTAAAGTAGTCTATTTGGCTATAATAGCTCTATGAAACTAAAAACAGATATGGGTCTATTTATCAAAATAATCCTACTATTTACCTCACCAATGCTATTTGCAGGAGATAAAATGCAGAACTTTTATGATTTTAATGCTACCTCTATTGCAGGTGAAAACATCTCTATGTCTACATATAAAAATCAAGTTATTTTAGTTGTAAATGTTGCCAGCAAATGTGGTTTTACTCCACAATACGAAGGGCTACAGAAGCTTTATGAGAAATACAAAGATGACAACTTTACTATCTTAGGCTTCCCCTCTAACCAATTTGCAGAACAGGAGCCAGGAGATTCAAAGGAGATTCAAAATTTTTGTAGGCTTAATTTTGGTGTAACCTTTCCACTTTTTGCAAAGATAGATGTAAATGGAGATGGTGCTCACCCACTATATAAATTTTTAAAACATGAAGCTAGTGGTTTTTTGTGGACAACAAGTATTAAATGGAACTTTACAAAGTTCTTGATAGATAAAAATGCAAAAGTTATTGCACGCTATGGGTCAAGCACTAAGCCAAAAGATATTGAAGCAGATATTGTAACACTCCTGCATAAAAATCAATAGAGATAGATAGAAGCCACAAAACCCTTCATGAGTAACTATTGATAGCTAGTGATAGTTCTGTGCCTAAGTAAACAGAAAAAACTCTACAATTACAGAAAAATTTGGAGTTTTTATGTATCTTCGTATTAAGTCCTTTGTAGAGCATGGTCTATTTGCAAAGTTTATCATATGGCTCATTATTATCAATGGCATTATCTTGGGTCTAGCAACATCAAAGACTCTTATGGGCTCTTATGGCGATATGTTGTCATTTTTAGATAACGCTATTGTGGCAATTTTTACCGTTGAGATACTGTTGCGTATCTATGTCTATAGAGTGGCATTTTTTAAAGATCCTTGGAGTCTATTTGACTTTTTTGTTGTTGCTATATCTCTTATACCTATCAATGATGGACTCTCTATATTGCGTGCGTTACGCGTATTGCGTCTTTTTCGACTTCTTACCATAGTGCCACAAATGCGCACCATTATTGCAGCACTTGTAAAAGTTATACCAGGTATTGGCTCCATATCTATGGTAGTACTACTCTTTTTCTATGTCTTCTCTATCATGGCAACAACGCTTTTTGGTGAAGATTTTCCAATCTGGTTTGGCGATCTTGGTAAGTCTATGTATACACTCTTTCAAGTTATGACTCTTGAGAGCTGGTCTATGGGAATTTCACGACCTGTTATGGAGACTTTTGAGTACGCTTGGGTCTTTTTTATCATATTTATACTCATAGTGACTTTTATCATGATTAATCTATTTGTAGGTATTATAGTAGATGCTATATTTACCATCAAAGAGGATGAGAAGCAGAAAAATCAAGATAGCACAAAAGAGGTTACTTTAGAGTCTTTACAGAGTGAGATAGCTGAACTAAAAGAGATCTTATTGAGGACAAAACACTAACATGGCACTAGTAGACCTACACAATATCAGTAAAAACTATGAGGCACAACAGATACTTCAAAGCGTAGACTTTCATATAGATGAGGGTGAACGCATTGTTATTATAGGTAAAAATGGTAGCGGGAAATCAACTCTTATGAAGATACTCTCAGGAGCATTAGAGTTTGATGAGGGTGAGCGCATTGTACGCCAAAATATAGAGATTAAGATGATGGCTCAAGTACCTGTGTTTGAGTCTGGACATAGTGTTCGTGAAGCAGTAGAGCATGGACTTGTAGAGCTAAAAGAGGCACAAGCTAGATTTGAGCAGCTCTCACTTCAAATTAGTGAAGATTGTGACAATCAAGAGCTCATTAGGGAGCACTCTGAAGTTAGCGCATTTCTAGATCACCATAATGCATGGAACCTAGACGATAAGTGTGAGCGCATTATGGCGCATTTTCAACTAAAAGAGTATGAGGATAGATCTGTAGAGCTTTTAAGTGGCGGTGAACAGAGGCGTGTTGCACTTGCTTCTCTTCTGCTTCAAAAACCAGATATACTACTACTAGATGAGCCTACAAACCACCTTGATGTATACATGGTGGAGTTTTTAGAAGAGCTTATCTTAAAAGAGAAGTTTACGCTACTGTTTATCTCACATGATCGCTATTTTATAGATAAGATAGCAACCAAGAGTGTTGAGATAGAAGATGCTAGATTGAGAGTGTATCGTGGTGGGTATAGTGCCTATCTAACACAAAAAGCTCAACTTCTACATGCCGCACAAAAGCAACACTCAAACCTTCTAAGACTACTCAAAGCAGAAAATGAGTGGTTTAGTAGAGGTGTAAAGGCGCGATTAAAACGCAATGAAGGTCGCAAAGAGCGACTTATGAGCCTAAGAGAAGAGGCAAAAACCAATCCAACTAAGATCCGTCAGATGAGCATACAGCTTCAGCGCGAATCAAAAAACTTCAACCGCACCAAGAGTGTCAATAAGCAAAAAATGCTCTTTGAGGTTGAAGATCTACATATCTCCTTAGGCGATAAAAAGCTTATAGAGTCTCTTAGTATGCGCATATTGCAAAGAGATGTGATAGCAGTAGTTGGACCAAACGGTAGTGGTAAATCTACACTGTTAAAAGCACTTTTAGGTAGACTAAAACCCACAAGCGGCAAGATCAAAAAGGGTGATTTTAAAGTTGGCTATTTTGATCAACATAGAGAGCTTTTAGATGATGATAAGAATCTCATAGAGACCTTTTGTCCAAATGGCGGAGATAGGGTTGAGGTGCAAGGCTCAAGTCTACATGTCTATGGGTACTTAAAAAACTTTCTATTTCCACGCGAATTTTTAGATAAAAAGATAGGCACACTAAGTGGCGGCGAGAAAAATAGAGTAGCATTAGCTCTGCTATTTACTAAAAAAGTAGAGTGTCTTATATTGGATGAGCCAACAAATGATCTTGACATACCTACAATCAACATACTAGAGGAGAAGCTTCAGCATTTTAGTGGTGCGGTTATCATAGTAAGTCATGATAGATACTTTGTAGATAAGATAGCTAAAAAGTTACTTGTTTTTAAGGGTGATGGGGTAGTGGAGGAGCAGTATAGAGCCTATAGTGAGTACCTAGAGAGTGAAAAAGAGATAAAAGAGGTAGAGCAACTAGCCCAAGAGCCAAAAAAGAGAGTAGAGGTCAAAAAGAGCCAGAGTGAGCGCATAAAGTTATCATATAACGAGAAAATTGCTCTACAAAAACTTCCAGAAGAGATAGAGCAGATAGAAAAACACCTTCAAGAACTACGCGCTTCTTTAGCAGACCCAAAGATGTATGATAGTAGTGATATTGTTGAGTTGGCAGATAAGTTAGTAGAATTAGAAGAGATATATGAGCAGAGAGTTGATACCCTACTCACTATTGAGGAGAAAGCTGAAAAGATAGGGTAGTTATCGGTTGGTATCAGCTAAAAAATGGAGATACTCCTCTATATTTGTATACCCATCGTTATCTCCATCAAGAGCAGAATCGTTAACTCCAACATTAAAGCCATTTGCAATCTCCCAACTATCTGCCATGCCATCATTATCACTATCTATAGGTATCGGTAGGTTTTGGTAGGTAGGAAAATCATCAGGATAGACAATATTATCAATAATCTCTCCTGTTCTTGCTGCAAAATCTGCAACTACTCTAGCATCTACACTATCTCTAACTGGCATGGTAGCTCCAACTTTTGTTAAAATATCGTCTGCTACAGCTTCTGTCATTATAGATGTTGTGATGTGCGGTGTTGGCCATCTTTCTAAGCGTCTCCATGATGTTTCAAGTAGCTCATTTCTCCAATTTTTACCTACATTCCAATGAGGTTTATCTTGAGTTAATCTGGTTGAGCCGATATTTCCATATACATAAATCTGCGGATTGGGATCAGTGTTAAAATCACCCATAATCACCTCAAATGAGTAATCATTAGAGTTAGCTCCTCGTCTTGCATAGTTGTTGTCCCAATTTACTTTAGCCGCTCCAGCAGATGTTGGTGCTAAGCCACCATGCCAATTGTATGTGATGTTGTTTACCCAGTCTACTCGTGTATCTACATCAGCTGGAGATGCAAGCATAGGGCTACGAGCTCTATTGTGTGCTATGTAATTGTGATGTCCAGATATGGAGTTTGGATAGATATATTTACCAGAGATCATCAACCCTTTACTGTGCTCTCCTTTTGGGTGACCTGCATGACTTAATCCCTCAGATATTATGCTCCACTGAATAGTAGTGTTTGTTACTCCACCTGAAAAGGTAACGGTCTCATCTACACCCCAACTAAAAGAGCAGTGATCTATAATGATATTGTCAGTATTTATGCCTCCCCAATGTTTACCTAAGATATCAAAAGAGTCTAACTGTTCTGGATTGGCTCCATCAGCAATTCTATGAGAGCCTACCCGAAAACGCATATGTCGCATGATAACATCATGATTGGTGATTGTTGTCTGATATCCTGTGATCATAACTCCTCCTGGTGATGTCTCTCCAGCAATGGTGAGATATGGCATGTTTATAAGTAGCTCCGACTCTAGATTGATAATTCCAGAAACTTCAAAAACAACTATTTTATGCCCTGAGTCATCAAGTCTTTTTATAAAATCCTCTTCGGGCTCATACTCCCACACATCTGGATCAACCCAGTTTCTAGGAGGCAGTGTTACAGCTTCTCTAAAGCTACCCGCTCCGCTATCGTTTAGGTTGGTTACCTTAACAACCTCTCCACCTCTACCTCCAACTGCATAAGCACCATAACCCTCAGCTCCTGGAAAAGCAGTTAGCTTAAAATTACCAATCTTGGTAGTAGCTTCAGCAATAAGTGTCTGATTTGAGTCATTGCCTGTAGTGTCATATGCGCTTATTGTGTAAGAGTAGAGTGTCTGTGCATTTAGGTTTGAGTCTATGTAAGAGGTCTGTGTTGTTGTTGCAGTCTGTATGCCATCTCTATAGATTTTGTACCCGCTCACTTCTGTATTGTCTGCGGATGGGCTCCATGATAATGAAATTTGTGAAGATGATATCGCGGTTGCTGCTAGGTTTTTTGGTATTGATGGTGCTTGTATATCTGAAATAATAGAGCTACTAGATGATGAGCTGATATTAGAAGAGTTGCTTGAGAGAGATGATAAAGCACTAGATATAGATGAGCTAGAGCTACTTAAGATAGCAGATGAGCTACTAGAACTACTCTGTATAGTGATAGCACTAGATGAGTTACTAGATATTGAGCTAGACAATAGAACACTGGACATAAATGAGCTACTATAACTACTAAATGAAGAGCTAGACAATATGATGGATGAGTTGCTTGAGCTAGATAGAGCAGATGAGCTAAAACTAGAAGATGAAGAGCTACTAGATGTAGTGTTTGAGTCTGTAGAGTCTTGAGTGTCAAAACAGCCTTGCAATAGTAAAACTAAGACGATAGGGTATAGAAGCTTATAGTACATAGCCAAAGCCTTGATGCTGGTCTTTATCTGATATTATAGTACACTCAACTTAAAGATGACCCAATATCGATATGGGTTTATCTTTAAGTAGAGGATTAGAACGCTCTATTGAGGGCGCAAAATAGAGCCTTAATGCCTGCTATGGTGATATCTGTATCTTCACCAACTCCATAGTATGAGGCTAGGTTATCATCTTGTATCTGTATGTATGCTATAGCTTTAGCAGATGAGGTCTCACCATATGAGTGCTCTGCATATGAGCTCAACACAAAACTGTGTGGATACTTTGAGCCTAAGGCATTTCTGCAAGCATCTATGGGTCCGTTTCCAGTCGCTTCTGTTGTAGATACTTTGCCGTTATAGCTATATGTTAAAGTGCATGAGACACTACTATCTTTAGCTGTTTTAGACTCTATGGAGATATCTATAAACTCTGTATGTCGCTCTTGATTAAAGTATGTTGAGCGAAATATGTCATGTATCTCATCTGGTGTCAACTCAGCACCCTTTTGATCACTAATGGACTGGACTATGCGTCCTATCTCTGGATGCATAGGCTTTGGTAGGTGGTATCCAAAGTTATTCTCTAGTATATACGCCACTCCACCTTTTCCAGATTGAGAGTTGATTCGGATAATACTCTCGTATGTCCTACCAACATCAGCTGGATCTATAGGTAGGTATGGTACCTCCCAAAAAGAGTCTGTTTTACTCTTTTGATGTGCTAAGCCTTTGTTGATTGCATCTTGATGTGAACCTGAAAAAGCGGTGTAGACTAGCTCTCCAACATACGGATGACGCACATGAGTATCTATAGCAGTACACTTCTCAACAACTTCTACAACTCTATCAACATCACTAAAATCAAGTTTAGAATCAATACCTTGAGTATATAGGTTGAGTGCTAGTGTTATGATATCTACATTGCCTGTTCGCTCTCCATTGCTCAAGAGTGTGCCCTCAACCCTATCAGCACCTGCTAGTAGTGCTAGTTCGGTAGCTGCTACTGCTGTGCCACGATCATTGTGTGTATGGGTTGAGACCAATATATCTTCTCTATTGTCAAGATTTGCACACATCCACTCTATCTGGTCTGCATAGATATTTGGTGTTGCCATCTCTACTGTTGCTGGCAGATTGATGATAACTGGTCTCTCTTGAGAGACTCCCCATCTATGAGTAACCGCATTACATATGCGCGCAGCAAACTCTAACTCTGTACCCGTAAAGCTCTCAGGAGAGTACTCTAAGATTATATCACCATTAAAACTAGAAGCTCTTTTTTTAATCATATCTACACCATCTAGTGCTAGCTTAATGATCTCATCTTCACTCTTTTTAAATACGATTTTTCTCTGTGCTACTGATGTTGAGTTGTATAGATGAACTATTGCTCTTTTGGTACCATCTAGTGCTTCAAAAGTTTTATCTATAAGGTGTTCTCTAGCTTGAACTAGCACCTGAACAGTGACATCATCTGGAATAAGATTGTGCTCTATAATGTATCTTAAAAAGTCAAATTCAATCTTAGAAGCAGATGGAAAACCAACTTCAATATGTTTAAAGCCCAGCTCTAGCAGGAGATTATATAGCTCTAATTTTTGATCTAGACTCATAGGGGTAATAAGTGCTTGATTACCATCTCTAAGATCCACGCTACACCATATAGGTGCTTTGTCTATGCTGTTGTCTGGCCAAGTTCTATTGTTTAGCTCTATCTTTGGATAGGGGCAGTATTTACCCATGATTTTATCTTCCATGGCTTCACCTTTATATTGACTAATCTCCTGCTAAGAAATTGTATCGCAATTATAGCAGAAGAGGAGGTTAATGTTTAGTGATAAGTTTGGTAGTTGCAGTCTCTAAAGTCTGGATAAGTCTACTCTCTTGCTCTTGGGTTAGTGAGCCAGATGTTATGGAGTCTAGCACCTTCTCTGCCATTTTCATCTTCACCTCCTGCTCTTTAAGTTGAAGTTTTAACATCAACTCATTTTCATGTTTCCTGAGTCTCTCTTTGCGGTTATTGCTGCTTGTATAGAAGAGATAGATAAAGAGTAGTAGAAGTGCTATGGCTATGATTGAGAGTATGAGAGTTGAGGTTTTTTGAGTATTTTGAAGTGATATTTTATCATTTTTTACCTCTTCAAGAGCCACCTCTTTGTTGATCTGAGCTTTTGATAACTCTGTGTGGCTCTGAATCTTTCCAAGCTCTATGCTCTGCTCTTTTTTGATTTTGGCTATATTTTGTTTAGTTGTGGCTGCTACTTGACTCTTCTCGAGTTCTATGCTTGCTATATGTTGTTTGCTGTCTGATCTAATCTTCTCACGCTCTAGCTCACTCTCTATTTTTGCCATCTCAACACTATTGTGGTCTGATCTATCTTTGTTGACAAAAGGGTTGCCATTACTGTTGCCACAACCTGTCAATATTAGCAATGCTACAACTATAAAAATTCTCATACTAACCCCTCCTTTGAGCTATCAATACACCCTCTATCATCTTGTCGATATCACCATCTAGTATCGCACTTATGTTGCTATATGCTTCATTGGATCGTGTATCTTTTACCTGTTGATAAGGTTGCATCACATAGGAGCGTATCTGGTGCCCCCAGCCTATTTCACTTTTGGCTATACCATCCTCTTCTGCACGCTGTAGATCTAACTCTAGTTCGTAGAGTCTAGATTTGAGCATCTTCATTGCAGTGGCTCTATTTTTATGTTGTGAACGATCGTTCTGGCACTGAACAACTACACCTGTTGGTTCATGTGTAATGCGTATGGCAGACTCTGTTTTGTTGACATGCTGTCCACCAGCACCAGAGGCTCTGTAGGTATCTATGCGCAGATCTTTGTCATCTATGACTATATCTATATTGTCATCTATCTCAGGCGAGATCATAACAGAGCTAAAAGATGTATGTCTTTTTGCATTAGAGTCAAATGGGCTTATGCGTACAAGACGGTGTATGCCACTCTCCACTTTAAGATAACCATACGCATTTTCACCTTTAATAAGGAGCGTGACATCTTTGATACCAGCCTCATCACCATTTTGATAATCTAGCACCTCTACGCTAAAGTTGTGCCTCTCTGCCCATCGTTTGTACATTCGAAGTAGCATAGATGCCCAATCTTGCGACTCAGTTCCACCTGCACCAGGGTGTATAGAGAGTATCGCATTTTTACTATCATTTTCGCTACTTAAAAGCATCTCTATCTCCATAGCTCTAACTGAATCCTCAAGCGCATCTGCCTCATCAAAAAGTAGCACAATGCTCTCCTCATCGCTCTCATCTTTTGCCATCTCATATAGCTCTAGAGTATCATTGAGTGCAGTTGAAGCTATGGTGTACCTAGACAACTTGCGCTCAAGAAGTTTTTTCTCTTGTTGAATCTTAGCCGCTTGAGTGCTATCGTTCCAGAACTCTTGATCACTTTCAAGAGTATCTATCTCATCAAGTCTAGAGCGTAGAAGTTCTGGCTGCACAACTCCAGCAATGTTTTGCATCTTTGTCTTAAGAAGTTTTAAGAGTTCACTGTACTCATAATGGTCCAAATTTTTTCCTGATTATAATTTTTAGGGTACTATTTGGCAGATTATATCTAAAAGGATTAAATATTATGCAAATACTAAGAAGCCCTAAGGAGCTAAGAGCTGAGTTAGATAAGTGTAGATCATCTATAGGATTTGTGCCAACTATGGGGGCTCTGCATAAAGCCCATAGCTCTTTGATATCAAAGGCTAGAGATGAAAATGAAGTAGTTGTAGTATCTATATTTGTAAATCCTACACAGTTTTTAGAGGGTGAAGATCTGTTGAGTTATCCGCGCACAAAAGAGCAAGATATTGCGCTTTGCAAAGAGGCTGGTGTAGATCTACTCTTCTATCCTGATGTAACAGATATCTATGGTAAAGATGAGGTTAGTATCAATGCTCCTGATATACGAGGCTATATCTTAGAGGGATCTAGCAGGGCAGGGCACTTTAGCGGGATGTTAACAGTTGTTAATAAACTCTTAAACTTAGTCTCACCTACAAGAGCATACTTTGGACGCAAAGATGCACAGCAGCTACTACTTATAGAGGCGATGGTCGAGCACTTTTTTATGAGAGTTCAGATAGTAGCAGTAGATACTATGCGTGAAGATGATGGCTTGGCATATAGCTCTAGAAATAGGTACCTCAATAAGAGTCAAAGAGTAGAGGCGCGCAAGATCTCACAAGCACTTAAAAGAGCAGAGGCTCTAGTTGAGAGTGGGGTTTTAGATAGTGGTGTTATCTGCAAACAGATGAGAGAGATGCTTAGTTTGCTAGATGTTGAGTATATCACAATTGTAGACATAGAGCTGCGAGAGCTTAAAACAGTAGAGCTAAAGAGGAGCATTGTCTTAGTGGAGGTGTTGATTGGGAACACAAGGCTTATAGACAATATATGGCTATAACATAAACTGACTTTTATTAAATGTATTTTGTCGTTTTGCAAGATGAGAAGTGTTGATGATAATCTGCTCTATGAGTTGCTCTTTTGTAACATACCCATCAAGATAGAGAAGTGTCTCTTTGATGCCTATGCTCTTGAGACTGTTGTGCGCTCTGCTATATTTTGATTCAAGATAACAGACCTCATCTATGAGTCCAGACTGCATCATCTTGTGAGTCCTCTCTGTTATGCGTTTAAGTAGTTGCTCCTTGGTTATGTCGGTAGTTAGTAGTTTAAAATTTGTGAGAATTGGCTCTTTTGGGTGAAGTCTAAACCACTCTGATGGAGCCATTTTTGAAGCTAGATATATGAGTAGCAGTTTTTGTATGCGGTAGCTATCAGAACTTGCTATTTTTTTGGCACTATATGGATCTATTTGTAGTAGTAGCCTATATGCTTGTGTAAGATCTGACATGATATTATCACACTCTTGTCTAGTGCTACTATCTATCTTTGGAAGAGGTGATATGCCATCTATGAGAGCTTTGAGATAAAACGATGTTCCACCTACTATAATAAGACTCTTGTTTTGCTGATCACTAATCTTTTTTGCCTCTTTAAAGAGCTCTATGAAGGTGGCAACACTAAAGCTCTCATCTGGATAGATCAGATCTATACCAAAATGTTTTATCTCTCCTCTTTGCTCAATAGATGGTTTTGCAGATGCTATATCTATCTCTTTATAGATGCTCAAAGAGTCTAGTGAGAGTATGTTGGCATTAAGATCTTTTGCCATCTTAAGAGATAACTCACTCTTGCCAGAAGCAGTAGCACCTATGATAGCTATAGTTTGACCTAGCATACCTATCGCTTGACACCAAAGATTAAAATCTTACCATATTTGTAACCCCACAATACAAACAGCATAATCCATAAAGTAGCAGATATATCAAATAAAAATCCTAACTCTAACTCTAGCGCGGTAGAGAGCCCATACAGAGCCCGCATAATAACGATGACTTGAATTAGCCAAAATAGATTAGTAGTAAAACGGTCTGCATATGGAGCCTCTCCTGAGTGACCAAGCGTTACCCTAGTAGCAAAACCTATAAATATGGTTGTAAGAAACCCAATGGCTAAAAGATGTGTATCGATAAGTGTAAATGTAAGATCGAAAAAGAGTTCAAGAGTACTGCTAAGTGCCGAAAACATAAGTGCAGCAGGGAGCCAAAATAACCCAAGATAGAGCACCCAAAGTATAGAGCTAGATGTAAACAGAGGCAGTTTCCATCGTAAAAACTCACCAGTCATATAGAGTGCTAGTATGATATCTAAGATGATCATACTCACTATGGCTACAGTAAAACCATCTAGCATAAAAAGTGTTAGTTTGAGTACAAATAGCACAAGAATAGTGTTTAAGAACCTCTCATCTCTTTGTGCTATTGAGTGTGAGAAAAATGGAACCATTCTCTGCGCTATACTAAATGTTAAAAAGATGACAAACATGTAAAACGATAGCAGTATGGCAAATCTATCAAGATCCACCCAGATCTCACAAAGTAAAAAGAGTAGATGCCCAGTTGCACCAAATGAGTAGGCTATGAGTATGAAGATGGTATCTTGAGTTTTTGCTTTACCTACTTGTTGAGTTCTGTAGAGTTTGTGTAGCACAAAGAGCTGAGAGATAGCAAGTGTGAGCATGGAGAAGTAGAGTGTGTAAGAGCTTAAAAATAGTCCTACGATAAAGAGTGCTGTAGCTAGTAGGTTTATAAAAAATATGGCTCTATAGAAGCCATAAGATATAGCTGTGCTAGCAGTAAATCTTGGAAATGTTGTAAATAAAAAACCTGTAAAGACATTGTTGAAAACTAAAAATATAAGTGAGTATACATGTAGCTTTAAGGGCGATAGATTGAGTAGCAAGATACCTTTGTAGCTTAACATAAAAAGTAACATAAATATAACTGCATTTAGTAGAGCAAGGGTAAAGAAGGGTTGGTGCGGTTGAGATAAGAAGTAGTTGCTACTAGACTCTTTAGAGCTCATCTAGCAAAGAGCCTCTGTTATAAACTGCCATGAAGCATCTATGGCTTCATCTATCTTAGAAGCATCCTTGCCTCCAGCTTGAGCAAAATCATCTCTTCCGCCTCCACCTCCACCAAGAATTGGTGCTATCTGCCTAATCCAAGCCCCAGCTTTAACAGGTGCATTTTTAACACCTGCTGCGATGATCACCTTATCACCTTTTACCTCAAAAAGCATCACCGCCACACTCTCATGGCTATTTTTAACCTCATCTACTATCTGCTTAATATCTACACCATCTACTCTTGAGATGGTAACAGCCACATTAGCAATCTCTTTAGATACTAGCTCCTGTTTGAAAGATTTGCGAGCCTCTTTTAGCTCTTGCTTTAGCTCTTGTTGCTGCTCTGCGAGTCTAGTGATACCAGCTATGAGATCTTGATTTTTTACCATCTTACACGCTTGTTCTATGGAGTGTCTTTGTTGTTTAAAGTAGTTGTAGGCAGCTTTTGAGCAGAGTGCTTCTATGCGTCTAACTCCAGCACTAACCCCACTCTCTTTGGTTATGATAAAAAGACCAATCTGTGCGCTATTGCTAACATGTGTGCCCCCGCAAAACTCTATAGACTCATCACCAAAACTAACAACACGCACTTCATCACCATACTTCTCACCAAATTGAGCCTTTGCGCCACTCTCTTTGGCACGCTCTATATCCATCTGCTCTATCTCTGTTGTTATGTTAGCTAAGATAGTAGAGTTTACACGCTCTTCTACAGCTCTTAATTCATGATAAGTCAGTGGTGATGGGTGTGAGAAGTCAAAGCGTAACCTTGAGCTCTCAACAAGTGAACCTGCTTGAGAGACATGCTCTCCTAGCTCTTTATAAAGTGCTGAATGTAGTAGGTGAGTAGCTGAGTGGTGAGCCTCTATCTGTGCTCTTGTATCACTCACTATAGACTCTACCGTGTCACCTATATTGATGGTACTTTTAGCTCTAACATGGCTTAAGATAAGTCCAAAAAACTCTCTAGTGTCTAAGATATCTGCTACACCACTTAACTCACCACTATCTCCACACTGTCCACCACCTTGAGCATAAAAAACAGATCTATCAAGAAGCACCCAGCCAGTCTGATCCATATGTAGCTGATCCTCTTTTTTGAATGAGTCACTTAAGAGCGCTAAGATCTTATTTGTATCTCTTGTTTTATCATACCCTACAAATTTACTTCTACCAAACTTCTCTAGTAGCTCTTTAAAGTCTCCACTCTGTAGATCATCACCACTGCCTCTCCATGCACTCTTGGCACGCTCTTTTTGTGCGCTCATGAGAAGGTTAAACTCATTGATATCTAGCTTGATATCGCGCTCTTTGAGCATATCTTGCGTAAGATCAAGTGGAAAACCGTAGGTGTCATAGAGTCTAAAAGCTACAGATGCGCTAAATGTATCTGCACTTCTTTTAAGCTCTTTGTTGAACAGCTCTATACCATCAGCTATGGTTTTAAAAAATCGCTTCTCTTCTAGTCTTGTCTGCTCTTGCACATAAGATAGTTTATCATTTAAGTAGCCATACTCTTGAGCTAAAATCTCTGCTACGCTCTCAACAAGCAAGAACATAAATGGCTCACTAAAGCCCAATAGATAGCCATGTCTAACTGCACGCCTTAGTATGCGACGAAGTACATATCCTCTACCTTCATTACTAAAAGTCACACCTTGAGATAGTAAAAATGTCACGGTTCTGATGTGATCAGCTATAACTCTAAAGCTAGCTCCACTCTCATAGGTGTACCCTTTATCGATCAGTGTAGATATCTTGTTGATAATAGGCATAAATAGTGATGAGTCGTAGTTGCTCTGCTTGCCTTCTAATAGCGCAACAACACGCTCAAGCCCCATACCTGTATCTATAGATGGCTCTGGTAGAGGTGTGAGAGTACCAGTTTTATCACGCTCATACTGCATAAATACAAGATTCCATATCTCTAGAAATCTATCACCATCACCACCTAAGCGGTCCTCACTAGAGTTAAATCTATCTGCACCTTGATCTACAAAAATCTCTGAACATGGTCCACATGGTCCACTCTCTCCCATCTGCCAGAAATTATCTTCATCGCCAAGTCTGACTATGCGCTCTTTGGCTATATGTTTTGACCATATCTCAAATGCTTCATCATCACTTATGTGTATGGTGACCCATAGTTTCTCTATATCAAACTCAAGCACACAAGTGATAAACTCCCATGCATAGGCGATAGCATCCTCTTTAAAGTAGTCACCAAAGCTAAAGTTACCAAGCATCTCAAAAAGAGTGTGATGCCTAGCTGTGTAGCCAACATTTTCAAGATCATTATGTTTGCCGCCTGCACGCACGCAGGTCTGACATGATGTTATACGAGGATTTGTAGGAGACGGCACTTCACCTGTGAAGATAGACTTAAAAGGCACCATGCCTGCATTGTTAAAAAGTAGCGTCGCATCATCTGGCACAAGTGGAGCGCTAGCCCTTCTCTCATGTGCTTTTGACTCAAAAAACTTAAGAAACTCTTCTCTTACATCCATATAAAACTCTTTTTTATGCAATTATACCTAAAGATTTTTCTTTTTATGCCTATAGACATAAAGAGCGACCAAGAAGATCAGTGACAACAACACAACAACTGTAATTTGTGTGAGATACTCTTTAAGTAGAGCCTGATTTTCACCTACAAAGTAGCCAAGAAGTATAAGTATTAAGCTCCATATAGCAGCTCCAAGTGAAGTGTAGATCATAAATGTACCCAGTCTCATACGCGATAGACCAGCAGGAATTGAGATGAGCTGTCTGATACCTGGTATGAGTCTGCCAGAAAATGTAGATATCTCTCCATGTTGTCGGAAAAATAGCTCTAGTTTGTCTAATGTTTGAGACGATATAAAGACAAATTTACCATATCGCAATAGAAATGCCCTACCCAACCAGATGGCTAGAGCATAATTGATTAACGCACCAACAAGTGAGCCCAGTGTTGCCATCAGAAGTATGATAGATATACTCATCTGACCTTGTGAAGCTAAGTATCCAGCAGGCACTAAAACTATCTCGCTTGGAAATGGTATAAAGGAGCTCTCAATACACATAAGCATAAATATGCCAACATATCCAAGCGATAAGATTGTCTCTACTATCCAGTTGAGTGTCTCTAAGAACATATGCTCTCCTTGATAGATGCTAGTATCTGAGGTGTGCCGTTGTGTGTGTCTAGTTTGAGCAGATCTGCACTTATGCGCGCTAGATCTTGATCTAAAAACTGCTCAAGTACTTTGGTGCTTAAGCTCTCTTCTGTGCATAGCTCTGCTAAGCCTTGTTGTTGTAGTTTAAGAGCGTTGTAGTATTGGTGATTTGATGCAGCATGTGGATATGGTACAAATAGAGTAGGAACTGCCAATCCAACTAGTTCCCAAAGTGTACTAGCTCCAGAGCGACTAACTGCCATATCTACCCTATTGATGATCGATATCAGATCACTACTAAATCCAAAAAGCTCTACATCGATACCTAGTTTTTTATATCTTAAGTCTATCTTTTTAAACTCGTTATCTCCACATTGGTGGATAATCTTAATGCCTCTTTGATGAAGCATAGCAGCACTGCGCAGGGCAAACTTATTGATTGCGCTTGCTCCTTGTGAGCCACCTAAGAAGAGTATGGTTTTAAAATCAGTTCTTGCCTTAACACCACTAAGTACCCCAGCTCTCAATGGATACTCTCTGACTGGACTTGTAGGGTCATAAGAGCTATAAAATGCTCTAGTATAAGGTTTTAGTAGTCTGTTGAGCCTTCCACAGACAGCATTTTGCTCATGTATAAAGAGCGGTAGTCGCATAATCAGTGTTGCAAAACAAGCAGGTGCAGCGGAGTATCCACCAACACTGATGGTTGCATCTGCTTTATACTCTTTGAGGATATGTCGTGTCTTAAGTGATGATTTTAGTATCTGCATTAATGATTTAAGCTTAGTAAGACCTTTTTTGTTGACAACACCTCTACTCTCGAGAAAATATCTATGTTTAAACAGTTCGCTATGCTCAAACCATGCTCTATCTTGCCCACTAGTAGAGCCTATAAAGATGGCTTCATCACCATCTAGTTTTATCTGTTCTGCTAGGGCTTTGGCTACAACTAAGTGTCCACCCGTTCCACCGCCAGTTATGACAAATCTCATACAAAAACCCTTTTTTTAGATATCATCAACACCATTCCAACTCCAACAGCAGAGGCTAACATAGCAGAGCCTCCATAGCTTAGAAATGGTACTGATATCCCTTTGATCGGTATAATACCGCTGATACCAAAGGCGTTGATTAAAAATGCAAATGCCAAAAGAAGACCAATGCCAACACAAAACAGTAATCTTGTAGAGTCGCCACTTCTAATCGCTATCTTAGCTATGCGAAATAGTAAAAAATAGAAGAGTGCACCAACCATAAAAACACCTATAAATCCAAGCTCTTCGGCTATACCAGCTAGTACAAAATCTGTATGCACCTCACTTAAAAAGCCTAACTTAAATGTGCCATTGCTAAGCCCAACCCCACCTATACCACCATTGCCTATAGCGTTCATGGAGTGACCTATCTGATAGGGCTCTTCGCTACTTGCAACGCGCAATTTAGATGCTATGGAGTCAGGAAAAAATCCAAGTAGAGAGTTTTGTGCCTGTGACCACCAAGATAATATCCTAGCTACACGGTGCTCCTCTAAAAATACAAATCCGACAAAAGAGACTATAACTGCCATAAAGAGTATAAGAAAAAATATAAGACTACTTCCAGCTATGGCCAAAAGACTAGCTAGTACCCCAGCTAGTACCATCACCTGCCCTAGATCTTTTTGCAAAACTGCTATAAGCACAACAACAAATCCAAAAAGTACGGCATACGGCATAAATCTTAAAAACTCACCTTTAAGTGCAACATTGCTACTGTTGCCTATGCGTCTTGAGAAGCTCCAAGCTAAAAAGTAGACAAAACCAACTTTAAAAAACTCTACAGGGGCTAGAGAGATCACACCTAGCTTAATCCACCTTTTTGCTCCACCCACTTCTGAAACTAGTGAAGATGGCATAAATGGCATAGCTATCATTAAGATCAGACCACCCAAGAAGAGCGTAAAACCTATCTTGCTTAGCCATATGTCTGGATCTAGTTTAGCTATGCTCCACATAAGCAGTATAGATAGTAGTGCAAAGATCATCTGCCGTATAGCAAAGTGGGTTGATGAGTATCCGTGTAGTAGCACTGTGTAGCTAGAGAGCGAGTAGATCATAACTACACTAATAAATATGAGCAATACTGTAATTAAAAAGAGATATCTATCTGCCATGAGTAAACTTTTTTACGAATTTTAACATAAAGCTACTATATTTCTCATTGTCTATTTTAGCAGAAGGATGGCTAATCATATCTTTTTATGATAAGACTGATAGTAGGTTGAGATAGTGATGCTGCTTTGGCTATCTGATACTGTGAATAGCCGTCTATATAGGCTTGAGCTATAAGATTATTGCGCTCTTTAGTACTCTCTATTTTAGTAAATAGAGTCTGTAATGACTCTATGTTTTTCGATAGTTTTGGTCTATTTTTAATCTTTACAGCACCTCTTTTGATCTCCTTTAATAGATCTTTGCTAACACTGGTTTGAAAAAACTCTGCTATCTCTTTGGGTGTTGAAAACTTTTGAAATAGTATGGATCTATCTAGAGACGATATAGGCTCTTTGAGTCCTATAAATGTTCGGTAAGAGCTATATGGATATCTCTGTATATCTGTAATATTTTTCAGTTTCAAGGGGCTCTGTTCTATGAGTCTTAAGATAGAGCAGATGTGCGAGTGCTCTTGTATGATAAGAGAGTAAAATCTACTACGCCATAGATGTCCAGAGCGCTTATATTTACGGTTAAAGTATAGGGCATATCTGCTATTGAGTTGATGCATGAGTTTTGATAGAGTGTTCTCTTTGAGTTCTAAGAGCATGCTAAAACTCTTTGGTACTAGAGCATAGCTGTGTAGTATAGCACCATATCTATCACTATTTTCAGCTAAGATCTGTAAGAATTTTCTATAATCATCAGCATCTTTAAAGACAATTTTTGTGCCAAAGCCGCTATTGCTTATGTAGTAGTATCCAGCTATATCTACTCTTAACGCTCTTGCCATGCCCGCTCCCTATCATGCGATCTACATAAGTATACCAGCATTACTATCATTTGACCCCTATAATCAGTAAATTTATATCTTTGAGGTTGTATGTTGTTACTTTTTATACATAGTGCATTAGGTCTTCTGTAGAAGATGGAGAGTTTATGTTTGCTAGTGGGTTGTAAAATATGTTATCATACCCCCATGAGAAAAGTTGTAACAATCTTACTAGTGCTATCATTTAGCTTCTCTATTGTGCATGCTTATGCGCTTGAGTTGACTCAAGAGAGTCACTGTAGTGCCACAGATCATGTCCATGAGGTAGATGAGATTGTTGCTCAAGATGGTGTTTGTGATATACATTGTGCTTTTCATATCAGCTTTATCTTAGCAGACTCATTTTTATTTAACTCTCTGTTATCACCGATGAAGGTCACTCCAAGTAACTCTGTTACACTTCAGACAGATCAAGCCACACTTCTATTTAGACCCCCAATTACTACCTCGTAAGATACCCACAAAACAAACAGATAGCTATTGTTAGCATCAAATTTATAAACAGAGGTATATCAATGAGGATAATACTATATATCGTACTACTACCCGCTATGCTAGTTGGCGCATCTTTTGAGCAGTTCTTAGATGAGGCACTAAAGAGAAGTCCGTATCTGCACTCATCTAAACTTAAGGCTCAGAGTGCATCTTTAAAGAGTGAGCAACTTAGACTATA
This sequence comes from Helicobacteraceae bacterium, assembly GCA_027066325.1. GTDB lineage: Bacteria > Campylobacterota > Campylobacteria > Campylobacterales > Sulfurimonadaceae > Thiomicrolovo. Next base: position 38,000 of record JAMONY010000023.1, read on the forward strand.
TAAAAACCCAGAGCTCGATGTAGAGCTTAGTCAGTTTGAGCCAGATGTTGGCAGAGGAGAGCTTGGATATGGGGTCTTGATTAGACAGCCTGTGAGACTATGGGGTGTATCTGATGGCATCAAGAGATTTGGCGACTCTATGATTAAGGGTGCTAAAATTGATACACAGATGGATCGTGCAGAGTTTATACAGAAGATATCAGAGCTATATGTTGCGTATGTGAAGAGTAAAATGTTGCTAGATCTTGGCACTCAAGAGTTGCATATTGCTAAGAAGATACTACAGATATCAGAAGCTAGATACACAAGTGGTACCATACCGCGTTCATCATTTTTGCAAGCAAAAGTAGCATATGAGATGGTTAAAATTAAGATCATAGATCTTGAGCTTAGACAGACAAAAACTAACTTTCAGCTACTATCTTTTGCCGGTATAGATGAGGAGATTTTGGTAGATGATAAGCATATATTTAGACGCCTAGATGGCTCTTCTAATCTAAAGTTAAAGAGGCTAGAGGCTTCACAAGAGAGCGCATTAGCAAAAGCTAACATGAGTAGCAATAAGATCAAGTGGATCAATCTTGGTTTTGGGTATGAGCGTGAGATAGAGCAAGATATCATGCGACTCTCTTTAGATCTTCCTTTGCCACTATTTGATACAAAACAGCAGAGTGTAGAGTTGGCAAAATTAGAGGCAAAGCAAGCGTCTTTGTTACACAAATCTCTTCAAGATCGTCTACTAAAAGAGGAGCGTTATCTGTTGCAAGAGGCTAGTTTACTAGAGAGATCTTTGCGTGCCAATGAGAAGATACGCCAAGATGAGCAGGAGCTACTTGAGATGTTTTCTAGAGGATACAAGCTTGCATCTCTTAATCTGCTAGAGCTACAAGATGTAAAAAATCGCCTCTTAAAGACAGAAGAGCAGATCATAAATATAAAAACCGCAAAGAGCCTAAATACAATAAACCTAAACTACATCAAAGGAGCCTACAATGAGTAGACTACTATCTATCATGTTGTTGTGTGTCATGGCGACATACGCTTCACAAATTCCTGTTGCTAAAAGTGAGCTTAGATCTTTTAGTCAATCTGTTGGTACTAATGCAAAAGTGATACAGTTAAGTGATGCACAGCAGTCCATCATGTCACTTCTTAGTGGGCATATTGAGCACTACTTTGTTCAAGTTGGTCAAAATGTAAAGAGTGGTGATAAGATAGCACGCATAGACTCTATCGCTCTATCGCAGATGAGCTCTGAGTATCTATCGCTAACTTCACAGCTAAAAGATCTTGAAAATAACTACAGAGCAACCAAAGACCTTTATGACCAAGGTCTGATCTCTACACGAGAGCTCAATATCCAAACTATGCAACGAAGTGCTATGAGATCTTCAAAAGAGACACTAAAGTCCCAGCTAGCCACACTTGGCATAGATGCATCAAAATTAACAAAAGCAACTTCAAGCTATATCTTAAAAGCGCACAGTAGCGGCAAAGTAGCACAGATACTACAGCCTCTACACTCTGTTGTAAATGAGAATAGTGCTATTGTTAATATCATACAAAATAGAGCATTTTATATCAAAGCATATCTGCCATTAAAGTATGCATCCAACATTAAAATTGGTCAAAAATTGGTAGCTTTTCGTGAAGATAAAAGTCAGATCATAACCCATGTTAGTCGTGTGTTACCAGAGCTAGATGAGACAACACAGCGTATCGTAGTGTTATCTGCTATAGATAGCAAGTATGACAATCTCTATCTAAATGAGTACCTTAAAGCCACACTATTTTTTAGTAACGCTACAGAACATGTAGCGGTAAAGAAGTCAGCTCTATCATTTTTTAATAATGAGTGGGTAGTATTTACTCCGCTTGATGGTGCAGATGTAGTTGAGCACAATGAGCATGAGGGGCATGGTTGCGCGGACGATCTACCTAAAAAAGATCTAGACCATAGGAGCCATAAAGTAGATAGAGCCATAGAACATGATAATCATGATGGGCATAACCATGATGAGCATGATGAGCATGACGAACATGATGAGCATGACGAACATGCAGGGCATGATGAGCATCAAGATGAAGAGGTGCTGTTTGATATCAGAGTAGTTGAGCTTGTAGTAGAAGATGAGGAGTTTGTAGCGGTTAGAGGCTTAGAAGCTGGTGAGCGATATGTAAGTGACAAGAGCTACTATGTCAAGTCGATGATGTTAAAATCATCTCTTGGCGGACATGGTCATTAGGGAGTTTATATGTTAAATAGTATTATTGAGCTATCTCTAAAGTATAAACTTTTGGTTATTGCTATCTTTATAGCGATTATGGCGTTTGGGTTTAGGGCATATCAAAATATCCCAATAGATGCATTTCCAGATATCACCCCCAAACAGGTTGTTATCTATACAGAAAGTCCAGGAAACTCCGCTGAAGATATAGAGAAACTTATAACTTATCCACTAGAGTCAGCCATATCTGGCATGGCTGGAGTAAAGATGATCATGTCAAACTCATTTTTTGGACTCTCTTATGTATCGGTCTTTTTTGAAGATGATATGGATATATACTTCCTTCGACAACTTATGAGTGAGAGGCTTTTGAGTGTTGATATACCTGATGGTTGGGGAAAACCAGTTTTAGGACCAAATACAACAGGTCTTGGTCAAGTTTTTTGGTATGAGATAAAAGATACCACAAACAAATATACTCTAAGAGAGATTAGACAGATGCAAGACTACATAGTCACACCTCTGTTTAAAAGTGTCAGTGGAGTTGAAGAGGTGATCGGCTGGGGTGGATATGAGAAGCAGTACAATGTTGAAATTGATACAAAAAAACTTCAAAATATCGGTGTAACTTATGAAGATATTGTAGATGCTTTGCAAAAAAGCAATAAAGCAGCTGGCGGTCAATACTTAGAGTTTAACCGTGAACAGTACCTCATACGAGGAGCAGGTCTATATAAAAGTCTTGATGATATACGGCGTACTGTTGTAAAATCAAACAATGGGCAAGCAGTCACTATAGAGGATGTAGCAGAGGTAAAAGAGGGTTCAGCCCCAAGATTTGGAGCTATTAGTATCGATGGCGAAGAGTCAGTTATGGGCATGGTGCTTCAAAGAACCGCAACCAATGCCGCAAAAGTTGTAGAGTCTATACGAGAGAAGATTGAGACGGTAAATAGTGCTTTGCCAGATGGTGTAGAGATAGATACCATATATGATAGAACAGAGATCACCCATAAAGCAATAAGCACTATGAATAGTGCACTTTTAACTGGTGTTATTTTGGTTGCTATTGTACTGTTTTTATTTCTGTTTGAGCTTAGAAGTGCATTTATTGTTATCATCTCTTTGCCTATCTCTCTTTTGATCGCATTTTTATTGATGGATTATTATGGCATAAGTGCAAATCTTATGAGCCTTAGTGGCTTGGCAATTGCTGTTGGTATGATAGTTGATGGGACTATTGTTGTGGTGGAAAATAGCTTTAGAAAGCTTCACGATGAACCTTCTGCTCCAAGACTAAAACTCATAGCAGATTCGGCAAAAGAGGTGGCAACACCTGTAACATTTGCAGTACTTATAATCGCTGCAGTATTTATACCACTACTTAGTCTTGATGGCTTAGCAGGTAAACTCTACTCGCCAATGGCACTAAATATAGTCTTTGTCATGCTTGGCTCTTTATTGGTTGCTCTTGTTTTAGTTCCTGTTTTAGCATACCTTCTACTAAAACCCACTTCATCTGGCGATAACTTTATAATGAGTAAAATAAAACAAGTTTATGCACCTGTGCTTATGTTTGCACTCTCACATGCAAAATCTCTTCTTGTGGCTGTTGCTGCTCTGTTTGTTGTGTTGGCTTATGTATTAAGCCTTCAAGGAAGAGAGTTTATGCCAAATCTAAATGAAGAGTCTATCATGTATAGAGTCATAGCAATTCCTGGAACCGCACTTACTCAATCTATTGATACCGCTTCGTCGATTGAGAAACATATCTTAAAAAACTATCCAGATGATGTAGTTTCAGTCCTCTCAATGGCTGGACGAAGTGAAAAGGGTGAGACGGCACAAGCTAACTATATGGAGATACTTTTAGTTCTAAAAGATAATATCAAAGATCTTCCAGCTCTAACACATCGTATGAATGAAGATTTAGAGAAAAACTTTGCTCATGTAGCATTTGTACCAACCCAACCAATCGCTATGAGGGTTGAGGAGCTTTTAGAGGGTGTGCAGTCTGAATTGGCTATTAAGATTTTTGGAAGTGATCAAAAAGTTTTAGATAATATCTCAAAAGAGATTCAAGAGAAGATTGCAGATGTTAAAGGGTTAGAGCGGATGGAGGTTGAAACACAACTTGGTCAAGCCCAAATTAAGATCACACCAGATTATCTCTCACTTGCAAGATACGGTATAAGTGTAGCTGAAGTTATGCAAGTTATTCGTAATGGAATTGGTGAAGAGCCAATTAGTGAGAAGATAGAGGGGGTTAAGAGATTTGGAATTGTAGCCAAGATAAAAGATGCAAAGCTAGATATTGAGTCTGTTAAAAATGTAACTATAAGAGCACATGACGGCGAGATAGTTACACTAGATCAGATATGTGATATTACAGTTGAGCAGGGGGCATCTTTTATAAAACGACAAAATCTTAGTCGTTATATGGTTTTATCTATGGAAGTTGATGGTAGAGATGTTGCTTCATTTGTTAAAGAGGCTGATGAGATTATAAAAGATAGTGTTAATCTGCCAACAGGTTACTACATAGGCTGGGCAGGTGATTTTAAAAACATGCAAGAGGCAACGCAGAAGTTGATGATTATCATACCTATCACTATTTTGTTGGTTATACTTCTTCTTTATACTGCATTTAACTCTATATCAAAAGCGATACTCATACTTTTAAATGTCCCTTTTGGTCTTATAGGAGGTATTATAGCACTTATATTTAGTGGACTTTACCTATCTATCTCAGCAATTATCGGTTTTTTAGCTATCTTTGCTATTGCAATCTTAAATGGCATAGTGCTTGTCAGTTTTATAGATCAGCTTAGAGCAAAATATCCACAAGTTGATCTAAAGATCTTGCTTAAAAATGCTACACTTCTAAGGCTTCGCCCAGTGCTTATGACAGCGTTTACCACGCTTTTTGGCATACTGCCACTACTGTATGCATCAGGTGTTGGAAGTGAGATACAGTATCCGTTATCTGTCGTAATCATAGGAGGCATAATAAGCTCAACTATTTTAACACTACTTATACTACCATCTACATACTTGCTATTTTATGGTAAAAATCATAAAGCAAACAGACAAGAGTAACTCTCTTGTCTGTTTGTGTGATAAGTTGCTTGATATGTATATAGAAGTTGTAGTAGTGTTAACTGATTTTGTATTGAGCGATTCTAAATTTTTGAAAGTTTAATGATTAATGGTGCGGACGAGAGGACTTGAACCTCCACACCTTGCGGCACCAGATCCTAAGTCTGGCGTGTCTACCAATTCCACCACGTCCGCTCTTAAAAGAGAGTGCGATTATATCGCCTGTAAACTTATAGTTAGCTAAATCTAAATAAAAAGTTTGAAAAATATCACTTTTGTTATGAGCTGTATGGTTATATGTTGGATTTTATTAATCCATTAGTGCCCATTGAGTAAATGGCAACATTGTTACCTTGGTGGCTGGGTGCATTAATTCTGCTTCGCTACTCATGGTCACTACCTCAACTTCTGTTATAGAGTTTGTCACTATAAACTCCTCAATACTCTCTATCTTTTTAAAGAGCTGCTCTGTTGTGCCAAATGGCATGCAGAGTATCGCTCTATGTTTATGGGGTAAGTAGAACTCAACTCTCTCATCGTAGTAGATCAGACTTGAGCGCTTGTTGAGTTCGTTGTAGACCATGTTTTCAAAGAGCCTTGAGAACTGTTTTTGTGGATTGAGAGCATCTATGAAAGTGATATCAGATAGATAGACTTTTTTTACCGACTTGGAGTGGTTTGCTTTTTCTACCATGTGTATGTATCTATTGGCAATAAGACTCTTTAGGCTACTATAGAGACTATCTTTAGAGGTCGAGGTGTATGTTTTGAGTTTCAGATAGAGCATGTGTGCTGATACTTTTTGAGAGTAGAGTTTTGAGATGAGGTGTAGAAGATCAAACTCATGTCTTGTTAGTGCTACTCTTAGTGAGCGTTGGAGAAAAATTGCCCTCTGGTGTGTCGGTGTCTTATGTAGAGCAGCTATGCCACCTAGCTGTAAAAATTCACTAAGAGCACTCTCGTCAACACGGTTCCTATGTGCTAAAAACTCCTCAAAATCTAGTGGCATGATATGTAGATGCTGGAGGCTATTGAGTCTAAGTTGTTGATCTGTTATGATGATGAGCTGCTCTGCAGAGGGTAGGTGAAACCCATCTTTGTAGTGATCTAGTACTACTGTAGAGATTCTATTTGTAGAGCAAAAGGTCTCAATTGTAGCATTAAACTGCTCTATCTCTATGCGTATATCTGAGCAGTCTATATATAGGTAGGTAGCTTTTGGTAGCTGAAGCAGGTAGTGTTTAATCA
>JAMONY010000024.1 GCA_027066325.1 Helicobacteraceae bacterium
TCCACCCCTAAACCACTTGGTTTGCATGCTTGCACTACAGGTGGGGCAGTTGAGCTGCTTGATGAAGAACTTGATGAGACAGTTAGGCTGCTTGATGAAGATGCTATGAGGCTGCTTGATGAAGATGCAGCTAGACTAGATGATGCTACCGTAGAGATACTTGATGCTACAGATACAGCACTACTATTTTGGTTTTGAGAACTACTTGAGTTTGCTTCTTTAGTCGATGAGCTACTATCTGTTACAGATGAGCTACTAGTAGTCTGCGAGGAGTTAGTAGCACTAGAAGATGATGAGCCTACATTGTCCAGCTCCTCTTTAGTTGCACCACATCCCCCTAACATAAGCGCCAACAAAATTACCGTTATGGTTGTTTTAAATACCATAGCTATATCCTTGAGTTAGTTCTATTTGTGGTTATAAGTATACTGTTACTGAGCACTTGAAACTCTTAAGCAATATCATTAGATACGCTTTTCTTAGCTCTTTTATGAGCATAAAAAACACTCAAAAAAAGTGGATTATGTTTATTGAAAACTAGGAGAGTTGCGCATATGCTGAACTTTTGTACATCACCCCTAATTCTTATTGGATACAAACCCTCAATGTAGCAATAATTTGGAGTAAATTCTTATTCTCTTCGACGATATGCTTTATTTCAGAGACTGCCATCTATTTATCACAAGCACATAAGAAAAGTGTAGGACTGTTTGAAATGACGAGTAGCCAATATATCTTTTTATAAAGTTGCTTTGTTTTTATATTTCTGCAATCTTTATCTCATGAAAAACTTCAAGTAATAGACTCTTTAATATGCTTTTCATGGCACAATAGATATAATCTTTAAGTCCCAAAAATAGTACCCTTATAATAGTATTGTGGTAGCAAAATTATATTAAAAAGTATCTATTTGTAGTGTTTTGTAGATAAATTACTTTTATATTTTTAGTGGTTTTTCTTGTGTGTGAAAGTTTAGATTTTAAATTATTAGGAAATATTTATAGAATCAGTACGGGATAGAACAAATTAAAAGTTTACTAAGAAAGTAGTTAATGAAAATTTTACACACTTCAGATTGGCATTTGGGTCAAAGTTTCATGGGGAAAAACCGTAAAGATGAGCATCAAGCTTTTTTAGCTTGGCTTCTTGATACGATTGAAAATGAAACTATCAATGTACTTATTGTTGCCGGCGATATTTTTGATACGGGTACACCACCAAACTATGCACTAGAACTCTACTACAATTTTCTTACAAAGCTCTCTACATCTTCTTGTGAAAATATCATTATTACCGCCGGTAATCATGACTCCATCTCTACTCTAAAAGCTCCTAAACAACTACTAGAAGCACTCAATATTCATGTCATTGTTAGCGGTGATGAAAATGAGAATGAAGTTATCAAAATTTTGAATAACGGTAAGCTTGAGGGGATTGTTTGTGCTGTTCCATATTTGCATGATTATGTAGTCCGTCAATCGGTAAGTTCTCAAACTATGAACGATAAAGAGTACTCTCTTACAGAAGGGATAAAAGAGCATTATAAAAGCGTATATAGCGAGGCTTTAAAGCTTTCAAGTGAAAAAAATATACCACTCATAGCTACAGGGCACTTAACAACTGTAGGCAGTAAAACAAGCGAATCAGAGAGAGAAATATATATAGGTGGAACACTCGATATTGACAGTGGTTTTTTAGGTAAATATTTTGATTATGTAGCTCTTGGACATCTGCATATAAATCAAAAAGTTGGCTGTGAACATGTACGCTATTGTGGTTCACCAATACCTCTTAGCTTTAGTGAAGCTTCGTCACAGAAAAAGGTCAATATTGTAGAGTTTGAAAATAAAAGCATAAAAGTTACTGAATTAGATATACCTCTTTACAGACCTTTAGTAGTTTTACGTGGAGATGTGAGTTCAATTTTGAAAGAGCTTGAAAATATTGAAGATAAAAGCACATGGATAGAAGTCCACCTTAATGATGAAAATCCTTTTCATGCAAATGAAGTCATTAGAAACAAAGCACAGGAGTTAGAGCTTATACTTTTAGCTGTAAAGATTGACAAAAGAGAAACTGTACTTCGTAGTGAAGATTTTGATGTAATGAGTCTAGAAGAACTGAATCCTATAGATGTATTTGAGCGTCGTATAGAAAAAGAGGCTTTAGAAGATGAAGAGTTTGTCAAAGAGCTTATTGTTAATTTCAAAAAAGTTGTTAATGAGGTTCAAAACTCATGAAAATACTCTCTATAAAATCACTCAATATCAACTCCCTCAAAGGTACTACAGAGATTAACTTTGCAGAGCTTACAAAAACAAGTGCGTTGTTTGCCATAACAGGACCAACAGGCTCTGGAAAAAGTACTATTTTAGACATTATCTCTTGTGCTTTGTATGGACGAACAGCACGACTAACAAACCCAAATAATTTGATGTCACGACATACCGGTGAAGCTTACTGTGAAGTTGAGTTTGAGATAAAAACTAAAAGATACCGTGCATCATGGAGTCAAAAAAGAGCATATAAAAAACATGATGGTGCATTTCAGACAGCTAAGATGGAGCTTGTTGATTTAGAAGAAGATAAGATATTACCTTTAAAATCAAGAGAAGTACCTAAAAAGATAGAAGAGCTCTCAGGTTTAGACTTCGATCGTTTTACACAATCTATGCTACTTGCTCAAGGTGGGTTTGATGCTTTTTTAAAAGCAAATGAAAAAGATCGTTCCTTACTACTTGAAAAGATAACAGGAACACAGATTTATGCAGAAATTTCAAAAGCTATTTTTGAGAAGCATCGTGACTATCAGCAAGAGATAGAGTCAGATCAGAAAATATTGGAATCTATAGAGCTTTTAGAGTCAGATGTTGTTGAGCAGATGCAGAATCAACTTAGTAAAAATATTCTCCAAAAAAGAGGGACTGATGAAGAGTTAAAAAAACTAACAATAGCACTCAATTGGTTGCAAAGACTCTCAGAGCTTACTGAGGAAAGTAAAAAGTATGAAGAGGAATTTAAAGAGGTTTCAAAGCTAAAAGAAGAGCATAAAAACTCTTTTGAAAAGTTGGCTTTAGCAAATAGAGCACTTAATGTATCTTCTACTTTTACAGCGCACTCGCAACTTCAAAAGGATGTGGCAACAAATAAGGCTATATTTGAAAAACTTACACAAGAACTCACTCATCTTGATGAAGTGATAAAAAAGAAGACTGCAGAGTACTCGAGTATAAAAATAGAGTTTCAAAAGAGTAGTGCTGACTTTGAGACAGAGAGTCAGAAGCTCAAAAAGGCTCGTGAAATTCAGACACAAGAGAGAGAAACACAGCGAAACCTAAACAAAGAAGAGAGCTTACTTCAAGCTAAAAAAGAGGATTTAATAGAGACTGAAAATAGTTTAAAGAGCATTACTACAGAGTTTAACAATATTCAAAAACAGATGGATATAAAAAAGGCTTATTTACTTACTAATAGTAAAGATGAAAAGCTCATAGCAGTAATGGGGATTATAGAGCAAAATATACGAGAGTATAAAAAAGAGAAAGAGAGCCTGAGTGATAATGAAGCTAAGTTGGACTCTTTGCAGACGCGACTTCTTACACAAGAGAGAAGCTATGAACTTAAAAAAGAGGAAGTTGATAAGCTTGCTGCCATATCTAAAGAAAAGGAACTCACATATACAACTCTCGAACAAAATAGCCTCAATTATTTTGAAATAGAAGAGCGTACGAAAAAGAATTTAGACGACATACAGACTCTAATGAGAACATTTGAGCATTATACTGAGAGAGTAAAAAGTAGAGACCAAGAACAAAAAGAGTACGAGAAAAATACTCAATTAGTAAACTCTTTAATAGAGACACAAAAGATTTCAGCACAACATATAGATGAAATGAAAAAACATATAGAGACGCTTCGAGAAAAACAAGAGAGAGAACAACTACTTAAAAAGTATGAAGAAGATAGAAAATGTCTTGTTGATGGTGAGCCATGTATGTTGTGTGGTTCTACTGAGCACCCTTTTGCTAAGGCTTTAGATGAAACGCATATAGATAAAACTAAAGAGATGATACAAAGCCAAGTTCAAGAGCTAGAGAAGCAAGAGAGGACTCTTAAAGAGTTAGAGTCGCGCATAAGTGTTGCAAAAACAAAACAAGAGACATCTAAACTGGAAATACAAAAGTTAGACCAAGAGATACAAACACTCAAAGAGCTCTTTAGAGAACACTCTTTTGAGCCTACAAATGATAGTGAGATAGATCTCAAAGAGAAAGAGGAAGAGTTTACTAAAAAACTTGATGCCATAAAACAAAACCGCCTGAAAAAAGAGAGACTTTTAAAAGAGAGAGATAAGGCTAGCCGAGAGTTACAAGCACATGAGAAGCTACTTAGTGAGACGAAAGCTCTTTTAGACAAGCTCTGTAGTGAAAAAGAGCAATTGGTTTTAGCTATGAAATCTAATGAGTCAAAAACTAAAGAGCTTGTGAAAGCTTTGGAATTATCTGTAAAAGAGTTTGATTTGCAGCTAGATATAGAGCAGCTAGATACTCTCTACAAAGAGCTACTAGAAAGAAAAGAGCTCTATGTAGAGACAGAGGATGCTCTGAAGGCACTAGAGTTAGAGTTTAATAGATGTAGTGTAAATAAAAAAGAGAGTGAGACAAAACTCTCTTCAATAACGAAAGAGATAGAGAGAGCCAAAGCAAACATAAAAGAGTTAGAACTACAGCTTAGTGAACTCTCCACTCAGCGAATAGCGATACTCAATGTAGCTGATTTAGATGTTCATGAGAAAGAGATAACTGAACAATATAAAAGAGTACAGACAAAAGAACAAGCTTTATCGCGTGAGCTGAGTGAACTAAAAGTAAAGAGTGAAGAGCGACTGGCAAATAAAAAAGCTTTAGAGAATAAAATAGCCGAAGATGAGAAAAAACTAAATGTACTCAAAGCAGAACTAGAAGAGCTCTACAAACAAAATGACTTTAAAGATACTCAAGCATTTCAAAATGCACTCCTTGATACAGATGAGAGAGAAGAGCTGGCACTTCTATGTAAAAATATCGAAGATAGATACAAACAGACACAAACTCTCAAAACACAAACCACAGAAAAACTACAAGAACATCAAAAAGAGCCTTTAACTGATAGACCAAAAGAGGAACTCGAAGCTTTACAATCACTACTAAAACAAAAGGCAGATGCCTTGCAAGAGAGTATAGGAAGAGATAAAAAAGAGTTAGAACTCAACCAAGAGAACAGTAATAAGTTTCAAGAGAAAATAGCATCTCTAAAGAAGAAAAAAGAGTCGTTTAAAGTCTGGGTAAAACTCAATGAGCTCGTAGGCTCAGCAGATGGAACGAAGTTTAAAAAGTTTGCACAAGGCATAACTCTAGACCAACTCATAAACTTAGCAAACAAACATCTAATACTACTAAGTGCTCGCTACACTCTAGTGAGAAACCAAGACAAACTTTTAGAGCTTGAGATAGTTGATGCTTATCAGGGGAATGTCATCCGCCCTGTGAGCACACTCTCTGGTGGAGAAAGCTTCATAGTTAGCCTTGCATTAGCACTAGGGCTCTCAGAACTTGCAAGCCAAAAAATAGCCATAGACTCCCTCTTTTTGGATGAGGGTTTTGGAACACTTGACAAAGAGAGCTTAGACACAGCACTCAATGCTCTCAACCTCTTACAAAGTGGTGGAAAAATGGTCGGTGTTATCTCTCATGTAGAAGCACTAAAAGAGCGGATACCACTACAGATAAAGGTTGTTCCTAATGGGGATGGGACTAGTTTTGTGGAGATTTAAAGTATATAACAATAAGGAAATTACATGAAGTTAATTAAATTAATAGTAGAAAATTTTAGAGGTATTAATGGTGTAAGTGAAATAACATTTGATAATTCAAATATTATATTTTTGATAGGTCAAAATAATATAGGTAAGTCTACTTTCTTGCATGCATATGAATATTTTATTTCAGCAAAAAAGATAGCCGAAAAGGAAGATTTTTATGATTTTAATACAGATAATCAAATAGTAATAAGTGCTATTTTTCAAAAAGAAGAGGAAGATGAAGAAGATATAATTTTAACTGGAACAGGACGAACTGCTGAGCCTAACTGGATTAATAATTGGGTGGATAGAGATAATAATAATTATATTAAAATTAAAAAAGTTTGGAATAATATAGGAGAATCTTTTGATAAATTTACATGGAATATTGAAGAATCTGATTGGACTCCTAATGGATTTGGTGGATTACATTCAAAGTTAACAAAATATGCACCAGAGCCAATTTTTATAAATGCGATGGAAACAGAAGAAACCTTAGAAAAGAAAGTTAATAAATTAATTCAGGATGATTTTTTAAAAAAATTAAATGAAAATGAAGATTTTGAAACTGAATACAATGAGGCAATTGAAAAAGTTAAATCTTTACAAGAACGTATTATTGGCACGGATGCGATAGTTGAATATAATGAACAAATAAATGAATCTTTCAGCCAAATATTTACTGATTTAATTTTAAAAATTGAACCTAAAGGTGATGATAAAATAAAACTAGAGGATGCAATTAAAAATTCACATTCTATATTAGTTAAAAAAGAAGATGAGGAGAGAGAGGAAACGATCAGTTCTCATGGCCATGGTGTCATTAGGCAAGCACTTTTTAATTTTTTAACTTTTTTAAAAAGAAATACTACCGGAATTAGGAAAGAATATATTATCTTATTTGAAGAGCCTGAGCTATTTTTACATCCAAAAGTATCATATAAGCTAAGAGAAAGTCTATATGCTTTGGCAGAAAATAGTCCGTATCAAATTTTGTGTGCTACACATTCCCCTTTAATGATTGATATATCACAAAATCATTCATCTTTAGTAAGGGTGTCAAAAAATGGAAATACCGTTAAAACACATCAAGTTGGATCATCAATTTTTATTGGTGTTGAGGATGGTGAAAGAAGAAACCGTGTTATTATGATAAATAGATTTAATCCACATATTTGTGAGTCTTTTTATGCAGATAAAGTTCTACTTGTTGAAGGAGATACCGAAACAATAGTATATAGAGATTTATTAAAACGCTTTTATCCGAATGAAGAAATATTTGTAGTTAATACTGGATCTAAAAATAATATACCTTTTTTTCAAGAGATATTAACACATTTTAGAATACAGCATTATGTAATTCATGATGTAGATGCTAGAACAAGTACAAGACGTAATGGTACAGTTATAACGAATTCTGCATGGACACTAAATCAAAGAATTTGGGATAAGATTGAAATAGCCAATGAAATTGAAAATGGATTAGCTAGAAGATATGTACATAATTTAAATTTTGAGGATGCCCATATTAGACTAGATTCTGATTTAGATTTTTCAGGTAAAAATAAACCATACAAAGCTTATCAATTTGCTCAAACAATAACTATGACTAGTGAAGCAGATTGTATGATTTTTTTAAAAGATATAGTGGAAAATCAAGATATTTTGCATCATCAAGAATATATAAAAGCACTGTAAATGAACCTCTCTAAATCCCTATACACCAAAGCCATCCAATGCCCAAAGGCACTATGGCTAAAAAAGTACAAGAGTGATGTTCTTACTCCTCCCGATGCAGCAGCATTAGCAAGGTTTGAGACAGGGAATGTTGTTGGTGATTTGGCTTGCAAGCTTTTTCCAGATGGACGAGAAGTTATCTATAACCCTGATGATTTTGATGGTATGGTTACAACTACAAAAGAGTGGATGGATGAGGGTTTAGAGTATATCTATGAAGCTACTTTTTTATATAACGGTATTTTAGTTTTAGTAGATGTTTTAAAGGTTACTCCTAATGGAGTAGAGATCTATGAAGTAAAGAGTTCTAGTAGTGTCAAAGATATCTATCTGAATGATGTCTCCATTCAGCAGTATGTACTCCAAGAGCTTGGGTATAAGGTGCTTAGTAGCCATATTGTCCATATTGACAACTCTTATGTGCGAGGTGATGCACTTGATTTGCATGGATTGTTTACGATTGTCGATGTGAGTGATGCAGTCAATGCTTTGCAAGCGGATATTCCAAAGCGTTTAGATCTGTTTGAAGCATATTTGGCAGACAGAGAGAATGAACCAGATATTGATATAGGAAGTCATTGTAACAAGCCTTATGAGTGTGATGCAAAAGAGTACTGTTGGAAGCTTCAGAGAAACATACCTGATTACTCAATCTTTAACATCTTTAACCTTGGTAGTAAAAAGCAGGTAGAGCTGTATGAAAAGGGCATAGTAGATATAGAAGATATCCCTGATGATTATACTATGACAGCTATACAAAAACAAAAAGTGCAAAACTACAAAGACAAAGCGACCTTTATAGACAAAGAGAAGATAAAAGATTTCCTAAGTACACTGAGCTATCCCATCTATCATCTTGACTTTGAGACATTTCAACAAGCCATCCCTGAGTGGAGAGGTGTACGTCCATATCAACAGATACCTTTTCAGTACTCATTGCATATAGAGTATGAAGATGGGACTGTAGAGCACAGAGAATTTTTAGCAGAGGATGGTGTTGACCCTCGTTACCCATTAGCAAAAAGTCTTGTTAACGATATCCCTACGGATGTTACAGTACTGGCGTATAACATGAGTTTTGAAAAGGGTGTCAATGCTAATCTTGCTGAGAGTTTTCCTGAGTTTAAAGACCATCTTCTTGCTATAGATGAAAACATGAGAGATTTGATGCTTCCATTTCAAAAGAAGTACTATGTTACATCACAGATGCAAGGAAGCTACTCCATAAAGTATGTTTTACCGGCACTCGTTCCTAAAATGCAAGCGGCATACAAAAATTTAGAGGGTATTCAAAACGGTGGTGATGCTATGAATGCATTTCCTAAACTCTCCGCTATGAATCCACAAGAAAAAGCCAAAACAAGGGCTGCACTACTTGCGTACTGTAAGCTCGATACATTAGCAATGGTAGAAGTACTAAAAAAACTAAAAGAGGTAGTAGATGATTGATTATAGTAAAAAGTTCACATTAGATAGAGAGTTTTACCCTGCAAAATATATAGATGCGTCCATTGAAAGTGATAGAGGACGAATACTTTCAGCTCCTGCATTTAGAAGACTGCAAAAGCGAACACAAGTTTTTGCATTAGAGTTAAATGCTTCTATTCGTACACGGCTTACACACTCTTTAGAAGTTGGGCAGACTGCTCGTTTTATAGCAAAGAGTATTTTTTCAAAATTAAAAAAAGATGGACTTGAAAAATACAAACTCGAAGAGTTAGAAAATGCCTTTGTCTCTACTGCTGAGATGACGAGTCTACTTCACGATATAGGAAATCCTCCCTTTGGACACTTCGCAGAACAGACGATAAATAAGTGGATGAGAAACAGTGCACTACCCATATTAGAGAGTTTTAAAACAAGTTCTCAAGAGATGAAGGAACTAAAAAATATGCTTGCAAAAGATATTTGTAACTATGATGGAAATGCACAAGCCATTCGTGTTATTACAAAATTGCAAAGACTAAACCTCTCCTATACACAGATTCTCTCTGTTTTAAAATATACTCGAGGTGCCTATGAAGATAGAGTTAAAGGTGAACCTTTAGATTATTTGAGAAAAAAACCAGGATTTTACTATAGTGAAAAAGATTTCATAGAAGAGGTTCAACAAAAACTTGATGTTAAAGCGGGACATCGCTTCCCAATAACCTACATTATGGAGGCAGCCGATGATATCTCTTACCTTACTGCTGACTTAGAGGATAGTGTGGAGAAAGAGATTCTTAGTTTAGATGAAGTCTATAATCTTATAAAAAATGAATGTGAAAAAGAGAATGAGAACTACCTCCTTAAAATAATAGACGATAAATATGAAAAAGCAAAAAAAAATGAAGCTCCGTACCAATTTAATATGTTTTTTACTCTTTTTCGAGCGCAACTTGTTACTTCTCTTGTCTATCATGTTGTAGACATCTACATAAATAATCATGAAGCAATTTTCAATGGAGAATTTAACTCTGCATTGCTTGAATATGATAAAAAGAGTGAGCATTATAAAGCAATTGAGATATTACAAAATATTTCAACTAAATATATTTATCAAAATAAAGATGTTCAAGAGCTGGAACTTCAAGGTTATAGTATTGTAAATGGACTGTTAAATATATATAAACCTCTTCTAGAACTAAGTGAGGAAGATTTTAGCCTATTACTAGAAGATAAAAAAATTGATTGTTTTGTTTCTATGAGACTTATTAAGAGGGTTTCTTCTAAACAAATTGTTGCATATCAAAATGATGTCAAAGCATTAGATACAAAAGATATGCAACAGTATAAAATACTCGAATGGTACTACAGAATACGACTAATTACAGACTATATAAGTGGGATGACAGATGATTATGCTTTAGTGGAATTTCAACTTTTGTCAGCTATGAGGTAAGGTAACATTATGTTATTTCAGCCAAAAACCCCTTTTCTTACAACCGATGGTATTGTCGAGGTTTATGATGCTAGTGAAAACTTCCAAGGCATCGTTCTCATACAAAGAAAGTATGAACCTCTTGACTCTTTAGTGTTTGATCATAAAAAGATCGAAGAAGGCTACTTAGCTACTTTACAGCCTTAGCCTTGCCGCTTTTAGCAAACTCTTTTTCTACAATGTTTAAAGCATCTAGGAACTGCTCTGCATCTATAGCACCCATGATAGGCTGAAACATTGGCTCACCACTTGGTTTTAAAAACCATAAAGCAGGTGTTCCCGGTCTCCACAACTCTTTTGGCATATAGTCTTGCTCATCGGAGTATGACACAACACTTACAAAGTTCTTGTTAAGTTCAGCGATCACTCTTTTGTCTGCAAATGTGGTCTCTTCTAAAATAACACAATATTTACATGTATGTCTTGAAGAAACAAAAAACACAGGCTTATTTGTTTGTTTTGCTTTTTTCAAAGCATCTGAAAAGTCTTGTGCCCAGTGTATACTTTTAGAAGATTTTGTTGCATCCATCAGTTTAAATGTTGGAGTTTTATGCTCTGCATCAGAAGCTATCAGAAGTGTTGCACACATAAGTACCATATATACTAAAATTTTATCCATATTTTTTTACCTTTTTAAGAAGTTCTTTTGCACACTCCGGCGCAGTTTTGTTCGTCACATCTATAACGATATCTGCAAGTGCTAGATATTCTGGTCGTCGTGCATCATAAAGCTCTTTGGCTTTTTCAAGATCTTTTAAAATAGGGTTCGTATTTCGCTTTTCATTTTTGCTATATTTAGTACTTAGCCTTACCAGCTTCAAGAATAGGTAAACCTGCTTCTGTTGGGATGTAAATTCTTTCACCTTGACCGTTAGTTAGTCCTTGAATCCAAATATATCTTAAGTAAGCTTCGTTGTTTTTCAATGATTTTCCAATAATCCGATTAGCTTCGGCTGTAGCCTTGGCTCTTTCAATATCGGCTTGCCCCTCTGCTTTTGCTTTAACCAGTCTAGTAGCACCTTCTGCTTTAGCTAAAGTAATTCTAGCTTTAGCCTGCAATAAGGCCGCTGCTTCTCTGGCTTTTGCTTCTACAATAAGAATTTTTTTGCTCCATTCCGCTTCTTTTAGCATAGCTTTTCCATTTAGTTCTTTTTTGTAAACGGTGTATTTTGGCCATGCCCAAAATGCAAGTAGAATAGTTCCTATTATAAAAATAGATAATGTGGCTAATATTCCTAAGCTTAATGATTGTTTATTGCTCATTTAGTTCCTTTGTGGGTATAGTGGTAACGCGAATGACAAGCATTCGAGCAACTACTTATTAAAGGAAACACTATATCATAATAACTCTTCATATACAAATTATATAGACACAAGAAGTGTCTGTTAATTGTCAATAATATCGCAAATTACCATAGTTGTTAATGTTATTATGATTTTTATGCCATTATGCTTAAAGAACAAGTGTCCTTTTTTCACTGAAATGGCGATTAATGGGACAAAGTGTTCTGTTAATTGTTGATAAACCCGTTAAAAGGAGAGTGTGTCGCTTAAGAGAAGGTCTCTCCTTAGGAGTACTCTAAGCAGAGTGGCTTTTTGCTCTTGCTTTTGCTAGAGTGTATCACTTGTATTGTTATGTATTGATTTTAAGCCTCTTTATCTAATGCTGGAGCCAACTATCTCTATGATCTTGGACAAACTGTTTAAGTGAGGTCGGTTTTTTTCCTGTAATATCTTTAACGCTACTGGTTAGCTCGGTGGTTAAGCCTTCTGCTATAGCTAGGTTTAAATCCATCAAAAGATCGATAAAAAATAGCGGAAAACCTTTTTCTTGCATCGCTTTAGTAGCTGCTTCACTAGGTACTGCTACATAGTTGGTATGAAGATTAAGAACTTCATTCATCTGTTTTATGGTTTCATCATACGACAGAGCCTCATCTCCTGTGATAACTATCTTTTGTCTGCTATATTTTGTGGGATTGAGCAAGATTTCAACATCGACTAAGGCAATATCTCTTGTGTCAACCCAGCCTATTTTGCCATCTCCTGCTGGAAGATATAGTGTCCCGCTTCTGTAATCCTCTGCCATTAAAGTGCTAAGATTT
Organism: Helicobacteraceae bacterium; assembly: GCA_027066325.1. Lineage (GTDB taxonomy): Bacteria > Campylobacterota > Campylobacteria > Campylobacterales > Sulfurimonadaceae > Thiomicrolovo. The sequence continues at coordinate 12,605 of JAMONY010000024.1, forward strand.
TGCATAAAAAACTGTGGAAGTGTAATGGTGTAGTTTATGCCACTCTGTATGAGGTCACTGTCTGTCTTTTGAAGCAGTTTCATAAACTGATACTCTTTTGCACTATATGCAACAGCAGCAGATGATCTAACTATGTGTTTGATCCCACTTACTTTGGCGGCTTGTATGATATTTTTACCCCAAGTATCCATGTCTGGATGAGCTGGAAGTAGCATAAAAAGTGTATCTACTCCTCTCATCGCATCTTCTAGAGTTTGAATATCGCCAAAGTCTATGTGGGCTGTATCTACGCCAGTTATCTGCTTGTTATTTACTCCTGCTATAAAGTCCGCACCTTTTTGCTTTAGTAAGCTTACGATACTACTACCTATGTTGCCAGTAGCACCTAAAACTAAGATCTTGTTTCTCATCTCTTCTCCAATTCTGATTTAAATTATAGAAATATTATCACTTATATGCTATTATGTCAAGAACTTACTATAAAGTACTATACATACTAAAAGGATACTAATGAAGATTATTTATCAAGAGAAGGAGTACGCTTGCTCTTTTGAGTTAGCGTTAGAGATGTTTAGCGGAAAGTGGAAAAGTCTAATTTTGTGGCATCTAAGCCATGGCACTATGAGATACAGTGAGCTTAAAAGAGCTTCTGATAAAATAACTCAAAAAATGCTTACTCAAACATTGAGAGATCTTGAGAAAAATAGACTCATTACTAGAAAAGTATACCCTGTTGTCCCGCCAAAAGTGGAGTATACCATAACCGATAATGCTAGAAAACTTATCCCGATTTTAGAGTCCATTAAGTCTTGGGGTGATTATGTTGTAGATAGTTATGAGTGTGAGATTGTTGAGTAGCTTTGGTGATGTTGCTAAGAGGTATTTTTTGATCTGTACTTGTTGTGGACTATTTTATTGTCTTGTTTGATTAGAGGTCTTAAGGGGTTAGCCCTAAAGAGCACTATTTGCTAGTGTTGCTCTCTGTAGACTCACCTTTTTCGCCTTTAATGTACGCTTTTATGATGCGTTGCTCCTCTATGGGTCTATTGCCTCTAGCAGTCTTAACGCTCTCGAGTGCTTTTACAGCATCCATGCCATCAACTACATAGCCAAATATAGTATGTCTACCATTGAGGTGAGGTGTTGGGACTGTAGTGATAAAAAATTGACTTCCATTTGTATTTGGACCAGCATTTGCCATCGCTAAGATGCCAGCTCGATCAAATACTACATTTGGAACAAACTCATCTGCAAACTTAGAGCCCCATATGGACTCTCCGCCTCTGCCCGTACCGGTAGGATCACCGCCTTGAATCATAAAGTTCTTGATGATACGGTGAAAAATGAGACCATTATAGTACCCATTTTTAACATGAGTCATAAAGTTCTCAACAGTCTTTGGTGCAACATCCATAAGTAGCTCAATCTCAATAGCACCCTGAGTTGTCTCTAGTACAACATGTGGGTTTGAGTTTGATATCTTAGCTGATGCGCCAAAAAGTAGAGCTGACAATAGTAGCAGGAGTGATATCTTTTTCAATCTAGCACCTTGTTACAGATAGAAGCGCAATATGGCTTGAGTAGATGTGTTAATAGAAGTCTTGTCTCCAACACCAATGTATGCTCCAGCTTCTCCACCTATACTGATGCGACGATCTAGCATATGTTCAAATCCAAAAACAGCACCAACATTTAGTGCAGTAGTAGAGTCATCGCTATTTTTATGATCATAGCTAGTATGTTTTATGGTAGCTTTTCCACCATAATATGCTAGAGTATTTGAGCTTAGCTGATTGAGCAGATAGGCACCTGTACCAAGTGCAAAAGCAGTATCACTATTGCTATCTTTAGAGCTATAGCTAAAGCTGAACTCTGGTTCAAGGCGAAAGTTTTCTCTAATTTTTATAGGAACTTTGATAGTAGATGTAGAAGATGATAGTCCAACACCAAGACCTATCTTTGATGTCATGTCAGCTTGCGTAGTACTTACAATGGCTGTAGCTAGCGCAGCACTAATTAGAAGACCTTTTTTCATAATTGTAACTCCTTTAATGGTTAAAATGTGAAATATTACCAGATTTTTAATAACGAAAGTGTGAAGCTCTAGCTACCCAAGTAGGTAGCTAGATGGCAGCAAGATACTACTTGCCAGCTGCAACTCGATCTTTAAGACCTTTGCCAGCTTTAAACTTAGGAACCATTTTGTCCTTAGTTGTGTAAGTTTTAGTTGTGCCTGGTACAGTACCGCTCTTACCCTTCTGGAGTGCAGCACTGAAGCTACCAAAACCTACAAGTGAGATGTCATTTTTTGCAACAAGCGCAGTGGTTACAGCATCAGTAAAAGCCTTGATGGCATTTTCAGCCTCAGCCTTTGTTTTGTAATCACCACTTTTTTGTACTAATTCGACAAATTGTGCCTTGTTCATTGAACGCTCCCTAAAATTTGAATATAAACACCTTTTTAATGCTATTTTCTAGCACAAAAGATTGTTATGGCGTTAACTTTATAGTTTTATTGCTTAAACTTTTCTTCAAAAACACTATTTTGTTACAAAAAGTCACCCTTTTTGATGATTTATGTCAAAAAAATAGTAACCATGAGCACTTTTTAGCCAAATTTTAAAACTAGAACACTTTTTAATAATCATCACTTAAACTCAGGAAAAAAGCGGTATAATCACAGACTATTTTTGTAGATTTAGGACTTATTTATGTACAATTTATTTGAAGATGAAGATGATGTGTTTACGGGCTCACCTAGAAGTAAGTTTTTAGATGTAATGTTTCATGCTAATCGTGATGTAGCAGAGCATGAGTTATGTAAGATGGTTGAAAGCTTGGCTGCTATGGAGATGATTTTATCTGAGCATTATAGTGATGATGAGCTTGAGAAGAAGATAAGAAGCTATGGATTTGAGAGAGCAGATGAGCTTGATATGAAGTCTAAGAGCCTCTATATTGAACTTATGGGCAATGTTGTATCGCAGAGTGAGTAGTAGAGCTTAGATATGATAGATCTTGTTAAAGAGCAGATGAGACTTATTGTTGAGCAGAGCTCATACCAAAGAGCCATTGAGCTGTTTGATAGAGTAGATGGTGGTAAGTATCTTCGTGCAAAACTGGTACTGCTTATAGCTAAGCAGACTCCAAAGGCCATTAGGCTAGCTGCTATCATAGAGCTTATCCATACCGCAAGCTTACTACATGATGATGTTATAGATGAGTCAACCCTTCGCCGTGGTCAAATCTCAGTTAACGCTACTGAAGGTAGCAAAGTGGCTGTTATGATGGGTGATATCTTATACTCAAAAGCATTTAGTGCACTTACAGAGTTTGACATGCGCATAGCCAAGATAGTTGCAGATGCCGTCACAACTCTAAGTATAGGTGAGATGATGGATGTTGAGATGGCAAAAACATTCTGTGTAGATGAAGAGCAGTACATGCAGATGCTCTACTGTAAAACAGGCGTGCTTATAGAAGCAGCAGCTAAGTGCGCAGCCTATCTTAGTGGTGGCGATGTTGTAAAACATGGTGAGTATGGAAAGGGGCTTGGAGTCTCTTTCCAGATCATAGACGACATACTAGATATCACTCAAACCGAGTCAACTCTTGGTAAGCCATCTATGGGTGACTTTGCAGAAGGAAAAACAACTCTACCATATATCTATCTATATGACTCATTAGAGCTAGATGAAGCTAAGAGATTAAAGTCACTTCATGCCACAAAGGCTCTATTGAGTGATACGGAGTGGATTAGAGAGCAGATGTATAAACACGGTGCAATTGAGAAGACATACCAAAAAGCAGCTAGCATAGGAGAGGATGCTATAGCGGCTATAGCTGGAGATCGTGAGCTTGAAGCCATTGTGAGATCAATGATGGAGCGCAGTTACTGATGCACTATCTCATCGCAAGCTTTACACATAAAAATACAACGATATCTATAAGAGATAAGCTCTCTTTTAAAGATGATGAACAGAAGATAGAGTTTTTAAAACAAGCTCTTGAGCTAACACATATCGGTGAAGCCATATTGGTTGCAACATGTAACCGTATAGAGATGATAGTAAGTACTAATAATATCTTTGTTTCTACAGAATATATAGCTAAACTATTTAGCTCTCACTCAGATATAGATCTACTAGAGCTAGAGGGTCGTATGGATACTTTTGAGGATCAGAGCGCAATCCACCACCTATTTAGTGTTGCAAGTTCGCTTGATTCGCTTGTTGTTGGTGAGACTCAGATCACAGGACAACTTAAGGATGCATTTAAGTTCTCAAGGGCACATAAGTTCTGTGGCGATAAACTTACAAGAGCCATTAACTACGCCTTTAGATGTGCAGCAGAGGTTAGAAATAGCACCAACATTTCATCTAAGCCAGTCTCTATAGCTAGCGTAGCCGTAGCCTCATCGCGCCAGAAACTGGGCTCCCTTGATGGTGTAAAAGCTCTTGTGATCGGCTCTGGAGAGATGTCTGTTATAGCTGTGAAAACGCTCTTAAATCATGGTGCTTCTGTCACGATGATGAACCGTACACTCACCAAAATAGAGCATCTAGCATCAGAGGTCAATGTGTCTATAGAGAGTTATGATAATCTTAGTGAAGTTCTTGGAGATTATGAGCTTATCTTTACAGCTACGAGTTCACCATCACCTATTATTACTAATGATATGGCATCTACTAGCTGCTCATCTAGGTGCTACTGGTACGACATGGCAATCCCACGCGATATAGAGGATATCTCTTGTGATCTTATAGAGGTATTGAGGATTGATGATCTTAAAAATATAGTTGATGAGAATATCATGTTAAGAGAAGAAGAGGCGCGAGAGTCGTTTGCTATTGTTGGTGCACACACTCAAGAGTTCTACTCTTGGCTTAAGTCTCTCAATATAGAACCAATCATCAAGGAGCTCTATGTGCGTGCAGATAGAGCAGCTTTTGATGAGACAACAAGAGCGCTTAAGTCTGGATATATCACTAAAGAGCAGTTTGACTCTTCGCTCAAATTAGCCAGACAGGCACTAAAGCGGTATCTGCACCCACATGCAAAAAGATTAAGAGCTGTTGTTGACATAGGAGACATAGACGCTATGATGGAGTCTATGAGATATATACTAGATAGACCAAAGGAGTAGCATGAGATTTTCAAAAGCTTTTATACCAACACAAAAACACTCATCAAAAGATGCAACATTAGCAAGTCATAAGCTTCTGTTAAGAGGTGGTTTTATAGCCTCTAGCGCTAGTGGGCTCTATAGCTATATGCCTCTGGGCTTAAGAGTGCTTAAGAGAGTAGCAGCTGTTATCAATGAGCAGATGAGTGCTATTGGTGCTCAAGAGGTCGACCTTAGTTTTGTTACACCTGCATCTCTTTGGCAAGAGAGTGGTCGCATAGAGAAGTTTGGTAAAGAACTTTTAAGATTTACAGATAGAAAGGGTAATCCATTTGTATTGGGTCCAACTCATGAAGAGATGATGGTAGATCTTATTCGAGATAGGGTTACTAGCTACAAACAGCTACCTCTACATCTATACCAGATAAAAACAAAATTTAGAGATGAAGTTAGACCACGCTTTGGGCTTATGCGCGCTAGAGAATTTGTGATGAAAGATGGATATAGTTTTCATGCAAGTGTTGAAGATCTAGATCGTGAATTTAAGAGTGTTGAGGATACATATAGGGTCATTCTCAATAGGCTAGGGTTAGATTTTAGGGTTGTTGAGGCAGATAGTGGAGCCATTGGCGGCTCTGGCTCTAAAGAGTTTATGGTGCTAGCTGATAGTGGAGAAGATACACTAGTGGTGTGCAATAGTTGTGAATATGGAGCCAATATAGAAGCAGCCTCAAGGGCACCGATAAAGACCCCACCTCCTGTCAAAGCTAAGCTCAACAAATTTCAAACCAGAGGCGTTACTGGCGTAGATGAGCTAGCCACACTTTTTCATGTAGACTCATACTACATACTTAAAACCGTTGCTAAAAAGGCGGTCTATAGCGATGGTGAAGAGTTGGTGTTATTCTTTTTGCGAGGGTGTGATGATCTTCAAGAGATGAAAGCATTAAATGCTACAGGAGCGATAGATTTAGTAGATATCGGTGATGATGAGCTTAAAGATATGGGACTAGTACCAGGTTTCATGGGACCACCTGCTAGCTTAGATCTTATACAGTGCCATTTTGATGAGAGTCTGAAAAGATCAACTAACATGATATGTGGTGCCAATGAGCTAGATTACCACTTTGTTGGCGTAGATCTAGCTGTTCTTGGTCCAGATGCATCTTTTATAGATCTAGTTGAAGTCAAAGAGGGTGATAAGTGTAGCCACTGTGAGAGCGGAGCTCTTCTGTATAAAAAAGGGATAGAAGTAGCCCATATATTTAAGCTTGGCACAACATACTCAGAGCCACTAAAAGCTAACTTCTTAGATCAAAATGGTAGCTCTAAAGCATTTATCATGGGTACATATGGCATGGGAGTTAGTAGATTAATAGCAGCTATTGTAGAGCAGAGCCATGATGAGCTTGGTTGCATCTGGAGTGCAGAGACAACCCCATATAAGATCAATATCTTAGTCTCAAATATCAAAAATAGTGCACAGCTAGAGCTTGGTGAGCAGATATATAAGCAGTTAAACTCTGCCAATATAAGTGTGATACTAGATGATAGAAAAGAGAGATTTGGCTTTAAGATGAGGGACGCTGAGCTTATAGGGTTCGAATTTACACTTATTATAGGAAAAGAGCTTGAGAGTGGTTTTGTAGAGCTCTACCGTAGATGTGAACAGAGCAAGCAGAAGATCAAAGCAGATGAAGTATTAGAGCATATTTTGGAGCTAGATTAGTGATCTATTTTATCATATATCTATTTTTAGAGGTTGTTGTATCAGTCAATATAGCCTCTATGCTTGGTGGAGTCTTGACATTTGCAGAGCTTATTTTGAGCGCATTTATAGGTTTTATTATATTGGCAAACTTTAAAGGTACGATTGCAGAAAATATCGCCTCTTTAAATGCTGCCAAGATAGACCCAGCCGAGTTTCAGAGGTTAAATCTATATACTATTGTTGGTGCAATTTTACTGATTGTTCCAGGGTTTTTGACTGATATTATAGGTATATTATTGCAGTTTGGTATCATCACAAAGATGTTGGTTAACCGATTTGTGTCAAAATCTCAAAATAGAACAGACTCAACTAGAGTCCACACCAAAACAAAGGATGAAAATGTCATTGATGTCGAAATTGTCAGCGACGATACTACTAGGAGCTAGCCTTTTTGCTGCTACAAACGCAGAGGTTGAGCAGTTTTTAAAAAATAGTATCTCAAAGAACCCAAATGTATCAGATCTAAAAGTGGAGGTGCTTGAGAGTAGAGCCCTTAGTGAGCCAAAAGGGTGGGAGGCTTTTATAGTCTCTCTTAATGCCAAGATCGAGAAAGATGGTAAAAAAAATGAGATTAGTCAAAATATGGTCTATTTTGCTAAAGATAATATCATAACTAGAGAGCTTACAGATATAAAAACAGGTCAGAGCCTTAAAGATAGAATCTCTGCAGAGTTTGATGACGCATATTATACAAAAGCAAATCTTATTAGTGGTAACGAGAAGTCAAAACATAAAGTAGCGATCTTCTCAGATCCTCTTTGTCCATTTTGTAGAGGCTATGTGCCTGAAGCTATAGAGTACATGAAGAAGTATCCTGAAACTTTTGCCATATACTACTACCATCTTCCATTAGAGCAGCTTCACCCAGCAGCACCAACCATCACAAAAGCAGCAACAGCTGCAGAGCTTAAAGGCGCTCAAGATGTCTTAATGCAGATGTATAAGATACCTATGAGTATTACAAGAGAGAGTAATGAGAGTAAAATATTGGATCTTTTCAACAAAACACTCAACACATCTTTGAAACTAACAGACATCAATTCACCTATGGTGAAAGCACACATTAAGTCTGATCTTGAGATAGCTAATGCTCTTATGGTAAATGGCACGCCAACTATCTTTTTTGATGGTCAAAAAGATGGCTCTAAAACAAAATACAAAGAAGTTAAAGTTAAATGAAAAAGATCACAATCGCAACCAGAGGAAGCAAGTTAGCACTCTGGCAATCAAAGCATATCAGAGCAGTTCTTGAGGAGTTGCACCCAGGTCTTGAGGTAGAGTTAAAGATAGTCATTACCTCAGGCGATAAGATACTAGATGTTCCACTTGCTAAGATAGGTGGAAAGGGTCTGTTTCTAAAGGAGATTGAGGAGTGTATGTTAGCTGGTGATGCTCAAATTGCGGTTCACTCTTTAAAAGATGTCCCAACAGTGATGCCATCTGGATTAGTTTTAGCAGCTATTACAGAGCGTGAAGATTCAAGAGATGCACTTTTGAGTCAAGAGTACTGCAATATAGACTCTCTACCACAAGGCGCAACCGTTGGCACATCATCACTTCGTCGTCGCATGCAGCTAGCTGCACTTAGACCAGATATAAAGATCAAAGATCTTAGAGGCAATGTAGATACAAGAATTAGAAAGCTAAGAGAGGGTGAGTTTGACGCTATTATCTTAGCAGCAGCTGGTATAAATCGCTTAGGTCTGTTAGATAGTGTTGAACATATCTACCCTATCTCTATAGATGAGATGATCCCATCTATGGGGCAGGGTGCACTTGGTATACAGTGTGTTGACGACCCAGAGATTATTGCAATAGCAAAAGTTCTCAATGACGACAGCAGTATGGTTGAGACAACTATAGAACGAGAATTTGTTGATACTCTTGAGGGAGGTTGTCAGGTGCCTATTGGTGTAAGTGCTACCGTTTTAGATGATGGTAGAGTGAAGATTAAAGCATCGCTTGGTATGCCAGATGCTAGTGAGCAGATGCATGATGAGATAGTGATCAATAGAGCAGACTTTAGAGGCTCAGGCAGGGCTTTGGCGGACTCATTTGTACAAAAAGGTGCACTTGAGCTACTTAAAAGAGCAGAAGTTATGGCAGAGAAGATCAACAATGGCTAAGATGTGGTCTGGTCGTTTCAGTGCTGATGCCTCATCGCTTCTTGAGCAGTTTAATGCGTCAATTATGTTTGATAAGAGACTCTATGGAGAAGATATAGAGGGTTCATTAGCACACGCTAAGATGCTTAGTGCACAGGGAATTTTAACCAAAAGTGAGCTAGAGCAGATACAGAGCGGCTTGGCTCAGGTTAAAGATGAGATTGAGAGCGAGGAGTTTGTCTGGAGTATCGGTGATGAAGATCTGCATATGGCAATAGAGAAGCGATTGACACAGATCATAGGTGATGCAGGCAAGAAGCTACACACTGCAAGAAGCAGAAATGATCAAGTAGCATTAGATTTTCGTCTATTTGTCTTGCGACACAACACTAAAATAGCACTCTTACTCAAAGAGCTTATGCAGACTGTTGTACACCTAGCTTCACAGCACACTACAACTATCATGCCAGGCATGACTCACCTACAACATGCCCAACCTACCAATTTTGGCTTCCACATGTTAGCTTATGCTAGTATGTTTAAGCGTGATATAGAGAGGTTTATAAGCTCATCAGATAGAAACAATATCTCACCACTTGGTTGCGCAGCACTTGCTGGAACCGTATACAATATAGATAGAGAAGCTGTTGCAACAGAGCTTGGGTTTGATAGCATAAGTATCAACTGTTTAGACACTGTTAGTGATCGTGATTTTGCACTTGAGATGCTTTTTAATATCTCTACAGTGATGATGCATATCTCAAGACTTAGCGAAGAGTTGGTGTTGTGGTCTAGTTATGAGTTTGGATTTATTGAGCTAAGTGATGAGTACTCAACAGGCTCATCTATAATGCCACAGAAGAAAAATCCAGATGTACCTGAGTTGTTGCGTGGTAAGTGTGGTAGAGTTTATGGCTCACTGATTGGGCTTTTTAGTGTGATGAAATCACTTCCATTAGCATACAACAAAGATACTCAAGAGGATAAAGAGGGGCTGTTTGATGCGGTTGACACAGTCATGATCTCTCTTGAGATCTTGGAGCAAGCTTTAGCTACTATGAGTGTAAATCAAGATCAGATGCAGAGCGCAACAGCTGTTGGTCATCTTAGCGCAACAGATCTAGCAGACTACCTTGTTAGTAGGTGCTCTATACCATTTCGTGAGGCGCATTTTATAACAGGACGAGTTATCGGGCTAGCTCAAGAGTTGGGTATTGATCTTAGCACCATGAGTCTTGAGCAGTTGCGTAGTGTAGATGAGCGCATAGGTGAAGATGTGCTAGAGTTACTAGATCTAACAAACTCCATGAATGCAAGAGTCTCAAAAGGTGCAACCGCCACTGTTCGTACGCTTGAGCAAGTTGTATATTTTGAAAACTATCTAAAAGGATTGGATCTATGAAAGTATCGATAAAACATCTAGAGGCTATGCGCTTTAGTGCTACAACTTCTAAAGGTGAAAGTTTTGTGATAGATTGCCCAACTATCTCACCAATAGAGTATTTTCTATCTGGTTTAATCGCCTGTAGTGCCAGTGATATTGTCATGATGGCGCAAAACAAAGAGGCATCATTGAGCAATTTGAGTGTAGATGGTGAGGTAGTTCGTGCAGATGAGCATCCGCGCAAATTTACCTCACTACATCTGCTCTACTCATTTGATTCAGATGCTGATGAGACTATGGCAAAAAGATGGGTTCAAGCCAGCATAGAGACCTACTGTAGCACAATCAATACAGTGAGAGAGAGTGTACATATAACATATTCACTCATCTTAAACACCAAATCTTTAGCAGATCATGAGAAGATCATAAGTGGTGAAGGTGGTGGTGTAGATCTTGGCAAAATAGACGCCTGTTGTAGCTAAATTATGAATAGAGCACGCCTAAAAGAGGAGTTAAAATCATTTTCGCTCTCCATGTTTAGGAAGCAGTTTTTTAGCATCTATTATGGTTCCATTTCAGCTAAATCCGATAGTAGTAGTTTTATCATCAATACAAAAGATGCTATTTTTGATCAGCTAGCTACCGATCAACTTATAGAGTTGTACTATCAACGAGATTATCGCTGGAATGATGCTAGTATTGATGCAAAAATTCACAGACGCATCTATCGTCAGATCTCAGACGCCAAATATATCACATTTTCATTAGCTCCATATACTGCTGCATACTCTATGATACATGCAACCATAGAGCCGCGAGACTACTTCGGTAAAGAGGAGTTTGGCATCATTAAGGTGTATGATCCTAAGGGTTATGATGAGTGGTATAAGCGTGCTCCTACAGAGATACCAAATTACTTAGCAGCTTGTGAGCATAATCTTATAGTCATAAGAGGATACGGTGTTTTTGCTTACAATAGAGATCTTCATATGATGGCAAAGCAGTTAGCGGTACTGGAGAAGAGCTCTCAGCTGCTCATGTTGACACAAGAGATAGAGCAAGAGATGAGATAGATCTCTAAATTCAACCATCTTTCAACCATATCTGACTACAATAAGCTTATGAAAAAGAGAGTAGCAGTAGCTTTTACAGGTGTATCTGGTAGCGGAAAGACAACTACCATATTGGAGTGCGCGCGTAGACTGATCTATGAGCATGGCAAGAGGGTTGCTATTGTTAAGCATGATCCTAAAGATAAAGCACGGTTTGATACAGTAGGAAAAGATAGCTATAGGTTTTTTGACATGGGTGCAACTGTTTTAGTAACATCACCAACAAGAACCACACTATTTTCTCAAGAGAGCTCAGATCTTGATGAGATGATAGATCTACTTGGCGATTTTGATGTGCTTATCGTAGAGGGGTTAAAATCTATAGCTCTGCCGCGTATATGTGTCATTAGAGAGAGAGTGTATGAGGAGTATCTTGCATATAGCGATCTTTTAGCTGTAGCAGATGGTGTTGATGTGAGCCAAATCAAAGATATAGAGATAGTAGATCTTGACTCTACTAGCCATATCATAGAGTGGATTTTAAAAAATGGTAAGGTGGTATAAGTGCAAGAGATAAAGAGACTATTTGACTCTGTAGAGTCTATTGCCATAGAGATTAGCTCTTTGATTGTCAGCAGTAGTAGTGACTATAGTACGCAGCAAAATAGTTCAGGCGATACTCAGCTTGAGCTAGATCTGCAGTGTGATGAGCTTATAGTAAGCAGATTAAAAGAGCTTGAGTTTATCAAGATGATAGCAAGCGAGGAGCGTGAAGATCAAGAGCTGTTACATAGTGATGGTAGATTGTATGTAGCGTACGATCCACTAGATGGCTCTAGTCTCATAGATGTAAATCTTAGTGTTGGTACTATATTTGGTATCTATGATGCAGAGTTTAGTGCATCTAAAATGATAGCCTCCATCTATGTGGTCTATGGTCCTAGAGTTGAGATAGTGCGTGCTTATGGTGGTGATATAGAGCATCTTATCTATAGAGGTGAGAGGTTTGTGGAGCAGAAAAGACCAAAGCTTCTTAACAGAGGGAAGCTAAACTCACCAGGAGGCACTCAGCAGTTTTGGAGTAGAGAACATAAAAAGATGGTAGATGCACTATTTGCGCAGGGGTATAGATTGCGTTACTCAGGTGGCATGGTTCCAGATCTGCACCAGATACTACTTAAAGGTGGCGGTCTTTTTAGTTATCCATCAGCAGCAGATAATCCCGATGGTAAGTTGCGCAAACTTTTTGAAGTTTTCCCATTTGCTTTTATCTATGAGTGTGCTGGCGGTGAGGCCATAGATGAGAGTGGCAGAAGAGTGCTTGATTTAGAGTGTCAAAATCCCCATGAGAGTACTCCATGTTTTTTTGGATCAAAGTATGAGATAGAGCTGGTTAAGAGTAGTTATGCAAAGTAGCAATAGCTTTGAAGTTAAACTTGATGAGATGATCGCAAAGATACAAGAGTGTCAACAAAAGATACAGATCAGTAGCTGTAGTGCGTGTGAGCAGTACATAGAGTGTGTATTAAGAGTAGAGTATGTAGATGCAGTATATAGTAGTATGTCCAAGGGTGAAACTGGCGGATTTGATTTTAATTAAAGGGTAGAAGAGCTATGAGTTATTATGTAACAACACCGATATATTATGTTAATGGCGAGGCGCATATTGGACATGCATACACAACCTTTATAGCCGATACTATGGCTAGATATCAGAGGCTAAAAGGTGAAGATGTATTTTTCCTAACAGGCACAGATGAGCATGGTCAGAAGATAGAGGAGTCTGCAAAGGCATGTTCTAAACCTACAAAAGAGTTTGCAGATGAGATTAGTGCATCATTTAGGAGTTTGTGGGATGATTTTGGTATAAGTTACGATAAATTTATCCGCACAACTGATGATGAACACATTAGAGGTGTTCAGCATGCCTTTGTGAAGATGAGAGATAGAGGCGATATCTATAAGGGTAACTATGAGGGTCACTACTGTGTGAGTTGTGAGACATTTTTTCCACAAACTCAGCTTGTAGATGGTGAGTTCTGTCCAGATTGTGGACGCTCAACTAGTGTTGTAAAAGAGGAGAGTTATTTTTTCAAACTAAGTGCATATCAGCAGAAACTCCTTGACTACTATGAGGCAAATCCAGACTTTATACTACCAAGGTCACGCCGTAATGAGGTGATAAACTTTGTTAAAAGTGGTCTTTTTGATCTCTCTATCACAAGGACTAGTTTTAGCTGGGGAGTTAGTACGCCAGATGAGAGTAGACATGTAATGTATGTTTGGCTAGATGCACTACTTAACTACATAACAGCTTTGGGTTATGGTGGTGATGAGAAAGAGATGCGTTACTGGCGTGCTGATACTCATCTGGTCGGAAAAGATATATTGCGTTTTCATGCTATCTATTGGCCCGCCTTCTTGATGAGTCTAGATCTGCCTCTACCACGCCACATAGCAGCTCATGGCTGGTGGACTAGAGATGGTGAGAAGATGAGTAAATCAAAAGGCAATGTGGTGCTACCGCGTGAAGTTGCAGACGCTTATGGATTAGAGAATCTGCGCTATTTTATGATGCGTGAAGTCCCATTTGGACAGGATGGAGACTTTTCTCAACGAGCACTGATAGATCGTATCAATGGAGATTTAAGTAATGACCTTGGTAATCTGCTTAACCGTATCATAGGTATGAGCGCAAAGTATTCAGACTCTCTTATAGATAGTAGAGCAGTCTCACAGTTTCACTCTAGTGAGCTTGAGCAGATGGGTCAGATCACACAACATATCGAGAAGTTTTTAGATGAGATCCAGACCCATCGCTACTTAGAGGAGTTGTGGAAGCTATTTGCTATTGGCAATAGAGCTATAGAGGTGCATGCTCCATGGGTTAAGATGAAAGAGGGCAGAGATGAAGAGGCTTTAGCAACTGTTGCACTTGTGGCAAACATCTTAGCAAGAGCATCGATACTACTACACCCTTTTATGCCAGATATCACAACAACCATTGCAGATGCATTGGGCTTTAAGATCAATACAGCCTCATACAATGCCTATCTTAAAGATGAGAAGCTGCTAGATACTTTTACGATTAAGCGTGTGCCACCACTCTTTCCGCGTATTGATGAGCCTCTTTTGGAGCAGGCTCCAAAGATCTCTCATCCACCTGTAAAAGAGGAGATAAGTGTTGAGGAGGAGCCAGATAATCTTATAGGCATAGATCAGTTTTTAACTGTAGCTTTAAAAATAGGAACTATCATAGAGGCAGAAGAGGTGGCAAAAAGTAAAAAACTACTTAAGTTGCAGGTGGATCTAGGGGAGTCAAAACCGCGCCAAATTGTTGCGGGTATTAAAGAGTATTATAGTCCATCTTCGCTTATAGATACACAAGTATGTGTAGTGGCAAACCTGAAGCCAGCAAAGCTTATGGGTATGATTAGTGAGGGTATGCTGTTGGCAGCTAAAGATCAAAATGGACTCTCTTTGATGCGTCCTGAGCAGCAAAGAGAGGCTGGTAGTAGCGTCGGATGAGGCTACAAAATATCCTCTCTCTCATAGATGGCAAACTTCTATGTACTCCATCTATAAAGGAGTTTGGCGATATCCACATAAGAGCCTCTAAGATCAGAAGAGGTGATATTTTTGTGGCTCAAGATTTAACACAGATTGAGTTAGCTATTGAGCAAGGAGCTTATGGCATTATCGTAGATCAAGATGTGCAGATGAGTGATAGTGAGATAGCATGGATTAGAGTTGAGTCTATTGAGATGGCTCTATTGCGACTGCTTCGCTTTAGACTTTTAGAGATGGAACCAAAAGTATATGCTCTTAACAGTATCACTCTAACTTTAGCCTCTGAGATACTCAAGGGTAGCAACTGTATTATACTTCAAGGTGATCTGTTTGCTAATCTCCCTAAACTCTATAGTGCTACAAAAAATATTGTCATACTCTATCCTGAAGGCTCACCACTTGAGTCACTCTTCATACATACCCATACTCTTTCGCGCATAAGCTCTAAGATTGAGATTATGGAGCAGACACTGTTTGAGACATCATTTATCTTATATGATAGATATTATGAGAAGAGATCTATATCTGCTTTTTTTATGCCCTATCTATATAGAGTAGTTGATCTGTTTGAGAAAGAGGGTGTAGAGTATGAGATAGGTAAGCTTCATAGCGGATCACATTTTATGCCTGTTTTTGTCAATAGAGTGCTTCAGGCTAAGTCGTTTGGACAGTCTGACCAAGTGCTGATCTTTGAGGAAGATGTGGCACTTATGTTAGAGCAGATAGAGTTTTTAGAGACTCACGCTAGCTACTCAAAATTGATCTATATCTTACCAGACTCCTATCAGTCTCAAGCACCAAAACGCAGAGCTCTATTTTACTACAGCTCAACAAATGATATAGTACGCGTACTCAAAACTCAACAGTATAATTTTGCCCTTATAGGTGGGCAGAGTAGAGCATTTTTAGATCATCTACCTTCCCAAGATAACTCAACTACACTGTTTAATCTATAGACTCTTTGATTAGTAGATCTATTTTATCAGGATTAGATGTTGAGGCAAAACAGCTCTTGTTGCCACATATAAGATATCCATCAATGGTTTCATCATATTTTTTGAGCACAAAAGGGTAGTGTGTGCGCTTTAAAGATAGTTTAGTTTTTATGATACGATCTTCTTTTATGAAACGCACGGCTTGGTTGAAAAGATATGGTGCATGAATTGGCTTGCGCGCTAGATCATAAGAGTAGTACTGAAGTGTTTTAAATGCAAAATGGCGATACTTCTCATCTACTAAAGAGCCAAGTGATAGTAGCAGATCTGTGACAACACCAATAGAGCTTGGGTATGAGCTATCTGCAGTGTCAGCTCTAACTTCAAGCTCCGCTCTGCTAAAGTACCACAGTCCTCTATCGTAAAACTTCTCTAGAGCACCGTTGGCTACTTTTTGCGCCTCTATGAGGTATATCTCATTGTTGGTGTATTGATATGCACAAATAAGAGCTATGCCCAGATATGCATAATCTTCTAAAAAAGCTTCTATTTGCGGTGCAGAGCCGATATGTGTAGAGTGATAGAGAGTATCTTCTACTATCATAGTCTTTAGTAGAGCATCAAGGTGCTCTGTAGCAATATGACAATATTTTGGTGTGATATCGCTTAGCTCAAATAGCGCTTTAATCATCATAGCATTCCAAGATGTCTGTATCTTTTTATCTATAGGTGGGTAGCTGTTTTGTTTGCGAAGTGAACTTAGTAAAGATTTCACCTCTTCAAACCATTCTGGGCGCTTTGCAGTGTCTAGTCGTACTATAGAGCGCCTATCAAAATTACCATTTTCTGATATATTGAGAGTTGATAATATCTGCTTAATTTTGTCTATCTGAAATCCACTGTCTTGCAGGAGGCTATAGGCTTCATCGTATCTATAGGTAAAATAGTATCCCTCTGTACCATCACTATCAGCATCACTAGCAGAGTAAAATAGAGACTTTTCGCTCATGTAGTAGAGCATAAATTCAGCACTACTAAGGGCTGTCTGCCTAAAGCTATCTATGTTAAAAATATGGTACGCTTTAGTGTAGAGTGAGCAGAGCAGGGCGTTGTCATAACCCATCTTCTCAAAATGCGGCACTAGCCACTCTTTATCGACACTGTAGCGACAAAATCCACCATCAATGATATCATGTAGCCCACCACGCTGCATAGCTAGTAGAGTTTTAGTAACCATCTCTTTAGCACTACTGTCATCTGTAAGTAGATATATATTACTAAGAGCAGTTAGTGTGGATGTTTGAGGAAATTTTGGCTGTTCGGAAAAACCTCCAAACTGATTGTCAAAATTATGTTTGCATTGTGAGAGCATAGTTTGAGTTATTGTAAAATTTAACTTTGTTGCCTCTTTGGGGTGTGAGTATGAGTGTAGAAAAGTCTCTATCTCATCTGCAT
This sequence comes from Helicobacteraceae bacterium, assembly GCA_027066325.1. Classification (GTDB taxonomy): domain Bacteria; phylum Campylobacterota; class Campylobacteria; order Campylobacterales; family Sulfurimonadaceae; genus Thiomicrolovo. The sequence continues at coordinate 30,002 of JAMONY010000024.1, forward strand.
TCTCAAAGAGTTTTTTATCATTTGATGATACTTTTTCGCTTATGAGTTTAGTAAGCTCTGTAAATCCCATCTGCCTATCTTTGCTCTGTATAGGTATGTAGGTGCCAGCAAAGATACTTTTTCTTTCTGGTGTGCAGAAGATGGAGGTTGGCCATCCTCCAGCTCTACGGTTTAGTAGTCTATATAGCTCCTGATAGTGCTTGTCTATATCTGGACGCTCTTCGCGATCTACTTTGATGCTGATAAAATTTTTGTTCATAAACTCTGCTATCTTTTCATCTTCAAATACCTCTTTTTCCATAACATGGCACCAGTGACAAGAGCTATAGCCTATAGATATAAATATAGGTTTTTTCTCATCCATAGCTCTTTTAAAGGCTTCATCGCACCATGGATACCACTCTATGGGGTTATCTTTGTGTTGTTGTAAGTATGCTGATTTTTCGTATTGTAGTAAGTTTGACATGGCTCATCTTTTTGTCCCCATCATAGAGTATTACGCTTATATGTAGATTATATACAGATATTAGATGACTTTTGTGCTAAAAGTGCCAACAGTACGATTTGGCTATCTGGTTTACAATAGAGATCTGTTGTTGATTTTAAGATAGATATGTGATCTATTGTGATGGTGTCAAGAGAGAGACTTGAACTCTCGACCTCCGGCTTATGAGACCAGCGCTCTAACCAGCTGAGCTACCTTGACGATTGTTATCTAAAAAGAGCGCAATTATAATCAGACTCTTCTTATAAGAAGATTAAAGTAGAAAGATATTGGTATTGTAGCATATTGACTAATGATAGTTGAGCGATAGTGACTAAAGGTCTTGACAATTTCATCTAAAGTGTGTAAAATTCTTATCTAAATTTTAATTTTTATAGAACAAGGAGTTTAATATGAGTTTTCAACCATTGGGTAATCGCGTTTTAGTTGAACGCAGTGAAGATGCACAGACAACGGCATCTGGTATCATCATTCCTGATAATGCAAAAGAGAAGCCTTCGCAAGGCAGTGTTATCGCTGTTGGTGGTGAAGTAAAAGAGATTAAAGCTAAAGATATTGTAGTTTTTGGCAAATATAGTGGCAATGAGCTTAAGCTAGATGGAGTTGAGTATGTGGTACTTGACGCCGATGATATTTTTGGTATCATCAACTCATAATTTTTTACTAACAAGGAGATAGACATGGCAAAAGAGATTCACTATTCAGATGAGGCACGAAAAGCGTTAGCAAATGGCGTTCAGAAGTTGACAGATGCTGTTAAAGTAACAATGGGACCGCGTGGTAGAAATGTACTGATTCAGAAGAGCTACGGCTCTCCTAGTATCACTAAAGATGGCGTATCGGTTGCTAGAGAGATTGAACTAGCAGATCCGCTTGAAAATATGGGAGCACAGCTTGTTAAGCAGGTGTCATCAAATACAGCTGATGAGGCTGGTGATGGTACAACTACAGCAACCATACTTGCAAATGCTATATTTCAAGAGGGTCTTCGCAATATTACTGCAGGTGCAAACCCTATAGAGGTTAAGCGCGGTATGGATAAGGCGACAGAAGCTATTTTAAGCAAGCTAAAATCATCTCTTAGGGTTATAAAAGACAAAGAGGAGATAGAGCAGGTAGCTACTATATCTGCAAACTCAGATAGCGCTATAGGCAAGATGATAGCAGATGCTATGGATAGGGTAGGCAGAGATGGTGTGATCACTGTTGAAGAGGCAAAAGGGATCAATGATGAGCTAGATGTTGTTGAAGGCATGCAGTTTGATCGTGGTTACCTAAGTCCATACTTCATCACCAATTCTGAGAAGATGATCGCAGAGATTGAGAATCCATATATCTTGTTATTTGATCAGAAGATTAGTAATCTTAAAGATCTATTACCAGTATTGGAGCAGGTTCAAAAGAGCAACCGTCCACTACTTATCATAGCAGAAGATGTTGAGGGTGAGGCTCTATCTACACTTGTGATCAACAAGCTTCGCGGAGTGTTAAATATCTCTGCAGTTAAGGCACCTGGTTTTGGTGATCGCCGTAAAGCTATGCTTCAAGATATAGCAGTCCTTACAAATGGTGCTGTTATATCTGAAGAGGTTGGTAGAACTTTAGAGTCTACAACCATAGATGATCTTGGTGAGGCAGCGCGTATTGTAATAGACAAAGATAACACCATAGTAGTAGATGGTGCTGGTAGCAAAGAAGCAGTAGATGCGCGTGTAGCAGAGATAAAAACTCAGATGGATGCTACAACTTCAGAGTATGATAAAGAGAAACTTCAAGAGCGTCTAGCTAAGCTAAGTGGAGGTGTTGCGGTTATTAAGGTTGGAGCTGTAACAGAGACAGAGATGAAAGAGAAGAAAGATCGTGTAGATGATGCTCTATCAGCTACAAAAGCAGCCGTTGAAGAGGGTATAGTTATCGGTGGCGGTGCAGCACTTATAAGAGCAGCTCAAAAAGTAGAGCTTGATCTAGAGGGTGATCAAAAAATAGGCTATGAGATCATTAAGCGTGCAGTAAAAGCTCCACTAAAACAGATAGCAGCAAATGCAGGCTTCGATACTGGAGTTGTTATTAATGCTGTAGAGAACTCTAAAGATGACAATGTAGGCTTTGATGCAACTAGCGGTGAGTATGTAGATATGTTTAAAGCCGGCATTATAGACCCTTTTAAAGTAGAGAGAGTTGTGCTTACAAATGCAACATCAGTCTCAAGTCTGCTTCTTACAACAGAGGCAACAGTAACAGACATACCAGAAGAGAAGCCAGCAATGCCAGCACCAGACATGGGCGGCATGGGCGGAATGGGCGGCATGGGAGGTATGATGTGAGAGCCGTAAAAAAATGAGAATTTCTTCTCATTTTTAGGCTCGAAACCATAGGTGTTGCGCCTTCAGCGCCACCGACGGAGACCTTTTGATGAGAATTTCTTCTCATTTTTAGGCTCGAAACCATAGGTGTTGCGCCTTCAGCGCCACCGACGGAGACCTTTTGATG
>JAMONY010000025.1 GCA_027066325.1 Helicobacteraceae bacterium
TCGAAACCATAGGTGTTGCGCCTTCAGCGCCACCGACGGAGACCTTTTGATGAGAATTTCTTCTCATTTTTAGGCTCGAAACCATAGGTGTTGCGCCTTCAGCGCCACCGACGGAGACCTTTTGATGAGAATTTCTTCTCATTTTTAGGCTCGAAACCATAGGTGTTGCGCCTTCAGCGCCACCGACGGAGACCTTTTGATGTAGATGATCAATCCCTCTCTTAAGCTAATCTCAAGCTTGAACTATGACTTAGCTCGCGATACTTTATCTTTATATAATAGTAGTTAAGATAGTATGCATATTATGAGAGTTCAAAAATTTGTTACATCACTACTGCTTAGTGCATTTGTTTTTATAGCTATTCATGACTATGTTATGCAGTACTATAGCGATGAGAAGCAGAGTATAGCGCTATCTATCCAGAGCGAAGAGTGCTCGTGTGGTATTGCTACTGTGCATGAGATTATTCACAATCTCATCTTTTGTGAGCGCGACGATATCTTTGTTGCTACTGTGCGCATTGATCATCTTCTCTATTTTTTTGAACAAGAACAGCCCCTTTTATCTTTGAAACAGAGTATCTACAGACCACCTATTGGCTAAAAATATCTACTAATTCTTACTAAAATATATAGAAAAAGAGAGTACCATGAAGATATTGATAATAGCCATGGTGGTGCAGCTAAGCCTTGCGGCAGCTTCGCTTAATCTTGAGCAGTTGTTATATAGCGCGCAAGATAACCACCCAGATTTTACCGCAACCCAAGAGATGATGAAGGCAGAGCATGCTAGACATGAGGCCTCATATAGCCGAGCACCAGTAGAGCTGTTGAGCTCAGTAGCGTACGCAACACCAGCATCTGCACAAGAGAGTCTTGAGTACTCCATAGGTCTTGGTTCTGAGTTTCGCCTAGGAGATAGTGCTAAAGATGCATCAAGTGCTAGCCATTATGAGCATCTAGCTATGCAAAATTCAGCTAAATTAAAGTTATTGAAGAGACAAAATGAGCTTCAAAGAGAGTATCATTTAAGCTGTATAGAGCGTGAGAGTATAGATAGTTACGCCAATGTTTTAGAGCAGTTTGAACTTGTCTATGCTAAAAAAACATTAGCTTTTGAGTATGGGGAGCTGTCTAAAAAAGAGATGTTGCTTCTTAGACTTCAGCGTGATAAACTGATACAGAAGGTTGAGGCACTACGGCTCAATGAAGATATTTTACGCAAAAAAGTTCTCTCTTTGGCTCAGCTAGATAGTGATAATCAGCTCTTTTGTGATGATCTAGCAGCCATAGAGATTTTTGATGTAAAAAATCTTAAAATATATAATTTTTCAGAACAGATGTTTGCAAATCTTGAGCTTAGTCTTAAAAGCAAGATGAGAAGATATGGATCTAATTTTAACTCTATCTATCTATCTGCACACTATGACAATGAAGTTGATATTGAGCGGTTTGGAGTTGAGCTCTCTGTGCCTCTTAACTTTACATCATCTAAATATGAAAAGATGAGAGTTAGCCTGCTTCATGATACAAATAGAGTTCACTATGAGAGAGAGGCTCTATATCTTAAAAAAAGAGTCCATACACAAGCTCTTTTAGCAGAGCTTAGTAGGTCCGTAAAGCTCTATGGAGATATAAAAAATAGAGTTAATCTGTATGAGAATGAGCTTATGCCTTTAATGTTGCAGAGCTATAGGTTAAATGAGAGTTCTTTTGTTGAGTATCTGCTCTCATTTGCTGCTTTTAACGATATTGTTCAAGAGCTATATAGTGCCAAAAGAGGCTACTATCAGACACTATTTGAGTTATATAATGTCTTAGAGATTAAGGAGAGATCATGAGATCTATCATTTTATTAACTGTTTTACTGTTTCCACTTTATGCTACACAAATTCTCTTAACACAAGAGCAGCAAAAAGATTGGCAGATAGAAGATATGGAGCTTAAAAGTGAACCATTAACTCCACAAGCTTCACTCTATGTTGAGGTGATCACGCCTCCACGACTTCTTAAGACTATATCTGTACCACATAGTGTTGTTGTTGATGAGATCTATGTTGATCTTTATGAGCATGTTGATACGCTACAACCCATAGTGAGTGTTAGTTCAACTCAGTGGCTACAGATACAGCAAGAGGCTATTGCTAACAGTATAGAGTTGGCAAAAACACTCAAAACATACAGACGAAAAGAGCTACTCTGTAAAGAGCAGATAGTTGCTCAAAAAGAGTGTATCGCATCTAAGGCTACTCTTGATGAAGTGCGCAATAGAGTCAAAGCTTCAAGAGGGTTATTGGCAGCATATGGTGCTACCAAAAAGATGATCAGTGCTATCATAGATAGGTATAGAGTTTTTTCATCATTGACTCTTCATAGCAGTAGTGCTGGTAGTGTTACTCAGATAAAAGCTAGAGCTGGTCAGAGCATAGATGCTTTTGCTACTATAGCTACCATACAGAGCGATGGTGAGTTGTGGCTAGAGGGTGCTCTTAGTGCCCAAAAAGCAGCTCTGCTTAAAAAGGGAGAGAGGGTATTTTTACAGATAGGTTCAAAGAAGTTTGCATCAAAAGTATTGGCTTTAGCACCTTTTATCAATAGTAAAAATCAGACAAGAGTTGTCCGTCTGCTACTTGCAGAAGATAGCGATCTATTGGCAGGCTATAGGGCATCTGCTACACTTTACAAAGAGCAAGACTCCATTAAAGTAGCAAAAAATGCAGTTGTGCAACATGCAGGCAAGAGTACTATTTTTATTAAGATCAAAGAGGGGTATGAGAGTTTAGGTGTAGATGTTTTAGCACAAGATAGTAGCTACTACTACCTTGCACCTAACAAGGAGTTGCTGGGTGCTCAAGTGGCTATCAGTTCTGTGCTGATACTTAAGAGCATGATGGATAATAGTGATGAATAAGATCATAGAGTACGCCTTAACACAACGACTTTTTGTACTACTTTTAGCAGTTGCGATTTTAGGCTTTGGAATTAAGTCTTATAACGCTTTGCCTATCGATGCATTTCCTGATATCTCACCAACACAGGTGAAGATCATTATGAAATCTAGTGGCATGACACCAAGCGAGGTAGAGTCGCGTATTACTACTCCTATAGAGATGCAGATGGTAGGTATACCGCACCAGAGTATTATGCGCTCCATATCAAAATATGGTCTTTGTGATATCACGATAGATTTTGAAGATGGCACAGACATATATTGGGCGCGCCAGCAAGTTAGTGAGAGATTAGGTGGTATTTTAAGTGAACTACCAGCCAATATAGATGGAGGATTGGCACCAATTAGTACACCTCTTAGTGACATATTGATGTTTACTATTGAGTCTGATCTGTTGAGTTTGAGTGAAAAGAGAACACTGCTAGATTGGGTTATAGCTCCCAAGATTCGTGCTATTAGTGGAGTTGCAGAGCTAAATTCTCTTGGAGGAAAAGTAAAAACATATGAGGTGGTTCCAGATCTAGTTGCTATGCGCACATACGGCATAACTCTACAACAGCTTTTTAGCGCACTTAAAGCGAACAATATTAACGATGGTGCAGGTCGTGTAAGCAGAGGTGTTGAGAGTATTCTTGTGCGTACCATCGGTCGTATTGAGAATATATCTGACATAGAGAAGATATCGGTAGCTTTAGTAGACAATAAGAGCATCAACATTTCAGACATAGCACATGTAAAATATGGTCACTTAACACGCGCTGGATTTGTGACAAAAGATGGTGTTTTTGAGGGTGTTCAAGGGCTTGTATTGGGTCTTAAGGGAGTCAATACTACTAAAGTGTTAGATGAGGTCAAAGAGGAGCTTAATAAGATAGAGAAGATGCTGCCAGCAGGTACATCAATAGATATCTTTTATGATCGCTCTACGCTTGTTAACCATGCTACAGATACAGTCAAAACTGCCCTATTTGAAGCGGTTATACTTATCTTGATAGTACTTTTGCTTCTGCTAGGAAATGTAGCTTCTGCTTTTAGCGTAGCCCTTATACTGCCTTTTGCTCTACTTATGAGTTTTATTGCTATGGAGTACTTTGGCTTAAGCGCAAACCTTATGAGTTTAGGGGGCTTGGCAATTGCTGTTGGTATACTGGTGGATTCGGCAGTTGTGATGGTTGAGCACATTACAGCAGAGCTTGGTGATAAGAGAAATCAGAAGCATAAAAAAATCTCCATTATCTACAATGCAGCTATCGAGATGGCTCCATCTATAGTGACTGGTGTGCTTATCATTATCATAGTCTTTATGCCTCTACTTACACTCGAGGGTCTTGAGGGCAAGCTCTTTAAGCCTGTTGCGCTTAGTATTGTTTTTGCACTGTTTAGCTCTTTGATTCTAGCTCTCACACTTATACCGGTGCTTAGCTCCTATATCTTAAAAAAGAGAGAAGATAAGGAGTCTTGGGTTATCAGAGCTCTTTTGCGTCTGTATGAGCCAACCCTACATGCTAGTTTTAAGTACTCTAAGATACTTTTTACTACAGTCTTGATCCTATTTGCAGGTTCTGTATATTTAGCAAGTAAGACTGGAAAGACTTTTATGCCAACTATGGATGAAGGTAGTGTGATTATAGGTATTGAGATGTTGCCATCTATCGGTCTTGATGAGAGCCGTGAGTTAAACTTAAAGCTTCAAAAAAAGCTTCTTGAGAGTGTGGATGAGATAGAGTCTATTATTGCACGAACAGGTAGTGATGAGTTGGGGCTTGACCCTATGAGTTTAAATGATACGGATACTTTTTTGGTTCTCAAGCCAAAAGAGCAGTGGAGTCAGGATTCAAAAGAGGAACTACTCAATGATATTCGCCAAGTTTTAGATGATCTTAGTGGCATAGAGTATAGTTTTACTCAGCCTATACAGATGAGAGTATCAGAGATGCTAACAGGTGTGCGTGGTGATCTTGCGATAGATATTTTTGGAAGTAGTAGTAGTGAGCTAGAGCGTATTGCTGTAGAGATTAAAGATATACTACAGAGCACCTCTGGAAGTAGCGATGTCTACAAAAAAGCAAATGAGGGAGTGGCGTATTTTGAGCTAAAGTTTGATCATGAGAAGATGGGCTACTATGGTATCACACAGCAAGAGATCAGCCTATATATGAAAACATTAATAACAGGTGTTGTAGTTGGTGTAGTGCAAGAGGGTCTTGTCCGTGTTGATCTTGTTGTCAAAGGGGAGAGTCGCCTGCAGCACTCACTAGATGAGCTTCGTTCACTACAGTACACTCTGCAAGATGGGAGCACTATCGCACTCTCAAACTTTATAACATTTATTCAGAGTAGCGGTCCAGTTCAGATCGAGCATGAGAATGGATATAGAAAAAGTGTTGTCCAAAGTAGTGTCCAAGGGCGCGATCTAGTAAGTTTTGTGGAGGAGGTCAAAGAGCGTATAGAAGCAGAGGTTAAGTTGCCAGCTGGATACTCACTATCGTATGGCGGTGAGTTTGAGAATCAGCAGCGCGCTTCAGCAAAACTGTTGCTTATTATTCCTATTGCACTATTTTTAGTGTTTATTCTACTTTTTGTCTCATTTAAATCACTCTCGCAGGCAATCTTAGTGATGGTTAATGTTCCATTGGCACTGATTGGTGGTTTTGCAGGTCTATACTTTAGTGGTGAATATCTCTCAGTCCCAGCTTCTGTTGGATTTATCGCTCTACTTGGTATTGCAGTACTCAATGGCGTAGTATTGGTCAACTATTTTAACTTTTTATTACTAAAAGGTTATGAACTTAAAGATGCTGTTATTGCTGGCTCTATTAAGCGTTTTAGACCAGTTCTCATGACAGCATCTATAGCTGCTCTTGGTCTGCTTCCTCTGCTATTTGCAGATGGTCCTGGCTCAGAGATTCAGCGCCCATTAGCTATAGTTGTCATCAATGGGCTCATAAGCTCAACTATACTAACCTTGGTAATTTTGCCTATCTTATATTGGATGATTATGCGCAAGTCTGCAGCAAAGAAGCCATAGGTTGCGCAGATATGATTAGAAAATATAAAACTTATAGACATAATACTATGTCTTAAGAGTTATTATAGTTTTTTGTTAGTATACTGATATCATAAATAAAACTAATTTCAAGGATTTATGATGATGTACAAAACAGCCATCACAACTGTGTTGTTAGCCCTCTTAATGAGTGGTTGTGTTACAACTGAAGAGGATATAGAAGGACTAGAGTCCTCATCCTCTTCAACCCAAAGCTCCAGATACTCTTCAAGTAGTTTTTCAAGTATGATGAGTAGTAGTTCCTTATCATCTAGCTCATCAATGCTTTCAAGCAGTAGTATGAGCTCTGAAAACTCATCTGCTATTGAGAGCAGTAGTTCGTCGAGTGAAAATAACAGTAGCTCATCTAGTAGCGAGAACAATAGTAGCTCATCAAGCAGTGAAGTTACAGCTGCCTCATCTAGTAGTGAAAGCAATAGTAGCTCATCTAGTAGCGAGAACAACAGTAGTTCATCTAGCGTTCAAAGCAGCAGCTCATCGTCTACCTCTAGTGTTGATTCAAAATATAGTCTAAACGATAGAGGTCTATATCTGTATAGTGAACCTAAAGAGTCAGATGAGTATGTTTTAGAGCAACTTAGTGACTCTGAATTTAATGCCCTTAGCCCAAACAATCAGCTGATTGTAGCAGATAAGTTGCTTAGCACTCTGTTTTTTGGCTATACGCTACCAGAGCTACAGACTAAGATAGGCTCTGGTCTCTTCTTGAGTACGCTTCAAGAGGATATGAAGCATAGTGTAACAGATCGTGGAGCAGTTGAGAGCTACATATTGGATGAGACTAAATTTAGACAAGATATAGTATCTTATAAGCCAATGATGACTATATTGACGCGTTTTTATGCTATGGATAGACTTGATGCCTATTTTTATAAAAACTGGATATCTTACATATTGACTCAAACCATAATGTTCTCACCAGCTTATGAGTTAAACTCTTCACATATACCAAATATAACCAGAGTGTACAATAGGCTCTTTACGATGTTAGATGCAAATAACTCAATGTCATACATTACCTATCAGCATGTCATTAGTGATGATAACTGGCGTCGTTTTAGAAGTCCTGAAGATAATGGTCGTGAGATGATGGAGATCTTCTTATTTGATGAAAATGATAGTAAAGTTCCACTTGCTGGGCAGGCTCTACAAAACTGGAGTCTAGATAAAGATCATGACACACTTGTTATCGGACTAGATGAAAATCGAGAACCAATTTCTCTTTTTGATACAACAGTAACAAATGGGCACGATTTTTATAGAGAGCTTGTCAAGTCTGATCAATTTTTTGTAGGAGTTACAAAGCGCTTGGTTAACTTTTTCTTTCTTGATGCCAGTAGCCTTGAAAAAGATAGTATTATTAATGCAATAGTATCTAGTAACCCACAAACATTTCAAGATATTACAACACAGATTCTTTTCTCTAAAAAGTATCTGCTTGGTAACTCTCATGCTAAGGGTGCAGAGGAGCTTTTTTACTCACTAGCAAAGAAGATGCACTATAGACACAATAACCTTACTTTCTATAATCTTACTAGAAATCTAAGTCTAATGAATCAGGCATCTATGAAATACAAACTTGGTAAAGGTGAGCGTGTGCCGTTAGATACTGTATCGTTTGCATACTATTATAAATATATCCGTGAGCAGATTTTGCGTAAAAGATCTAATAACGACAAGATAGATGATTATGTAAGCTGGTCAAGATATGGATGGAGTGATCCATTTGTAGCGTACGAAAATTTTAATTATGATCCTTCAGATGAGATAGCTAGCCTAGACTCTCTAATAGGATATCTTTTTAAATCTACTATCTCAAGAGATGCAACGGTAGATGAGTTGAAGCTTTTTAGAGAACACATGAGTTCAGAGCAAGATGCAACACAGCTTGTCTATAATTTTGACATGTTTGTAACTTATGAAAACAATGCAACAAAACAGACTCTAGAGCGTGAAAGACGCAAAGGGTATGTAGCAGTTTTAGTATTAGACTACATATCAAGATTAGACACACTATATCTACATCAAGAGGTGAAGTAAATGAAACGCAGAAATTTTTTAAAATTATCAGCAGTCACTGGTGCTGCGTTGTGCGCACCAGTTAGCGCTTTGGCAGCAAGACTAGATCCATCACAAATTAGTTTTTCAACAGAGGTATATAATGCCAATGCTGCTCAAACCATCATAGTTTTTCTTTATGGAGGAGCTAGCCAGCTTGCTGGAAATTTAACCAATATTGATGAGATAAAGAGCAAATCTCAAAGTGATTATGATGACTATTTTGGTAAAAACAAGATAACCGTAACAGCTAATGGTTGTTGGCAACAGGCTGGCGGAGCACATATAGAGAGCATGATTGCATCAGAAGATATGACACTATTTCGCTCTTGTTACTCTGCAGCTAGAGAGAAGGTTAACAATAAAGCCCATGGTGTATGTGTTGAGCAAAATCAAAAAGGATCTTTTGAGGAGAATAGTGCAGGTGTACTTACTAATCTATCTCAGATTCTTGAGCACAATGGTGTTATAGATGCAGATACCATACTCCCATTTGTAACACTTGATGGTAACTCTAAATTTTATGCTCAAGAGGGTCCATATGCTCTGTATCCTGTTGGTGTAACATCTGATTTTTCAAATCCATATGCAAGATATGGTGATTATGATTGGAGATACTACACAAGAGCAGAGAGGGTTGCAAATCCAAAAACATACAACAAGATTCCAGCTCTGCTGCATAAAAAAATGGATGATCTTTCACTTAGGTACAATAGAAATCCAAAGATCAAATATGCCTTTAACAAAAGAGCAGAGTTAGATCTTTTTATGAAAGAGATGAAAGATGTTGCCACACCAGATCTGGGTGCTAATGCCTATCCTAATCTTAGATTTGCAAGAAATTTAGAGTCAGCTGTTAAGATTATATCTAACAATGCAGATACAAAAGTTGTTACTATAAGCGGCTCTAGCGGTCTGGGTGGCTGGGATGACCATGATGATGGAAAAGAGTATGTTGATAGATCAGAAGATCTATTTAAATCATTAAAGTCTGCTGTTGCACATCTAAAAGCACTCAATAAACTAGACAATGTAAACATAATGGTATTTGGCGATTTTGGTAGAAATGTTAACCTAAATAGCTCTTTAGGATGGGATCACGGTAATTTACAAAACTTCTATCTGTTTGGAGGTAAGAAGTATTTTACACATCAAGGTGTTGTGGGAGAGACGGTATTAACGCAAACTGGTCCTATTAATCGCTTGTTTCAGGCACCCAAAGTCGATAGTTATCAGTTTGAACCTTTAAGTATTGCTGCTACAATATATAAGCTTTATGGTATTACAAATCCAGAGTTGTTAACAGACTCAAATCTGCCTATAGAGATATAAAAAAGCACTATTTGCTATCTTGCTCAGATCTTTTTTTGGAGTAAAATATGCTATAATTGCCCTAAAAAATCAAAGGGTGATATAAGAGCATGTCTTCTCCTCGTGGCTTTGGAAAAAAATATTTTACATTCGCTTCAGTTTTAGCACACTCTACTGCACCAACTCTTAGGAGCCAGAGGGAGCGTGCAGAACTTCTGTTGCTTCAAAAAACTCCAGATAAAGAGCTTGAAGATGAAGATCCACCTCTGGTGGTATCGGCATTATGTATTTTAAATGCTAAAACAGCATACCACAGCTCTCTTTTTGAGACTAAGATGAGATTGATGCTATTGATCAACATCTTTATCCCTCGTTGTCCGTACTATACAACCTATTTTGCATTTCGCCGTACTGGTGTACATCCTCCTGCTACCGACCTTCCTTTTTAAACGAATCGTTACAAAACAGAACAATATTATATTTTAAAGGATATACAGATGTCTAAAAACAGTTATGTCGTGGGATTTGCTCGTATTGGAGAGAATAGAGAGTTAAAAAAAGCACTCGAGAGTTATTGGGCTAATAAGAGCTCATTTGATGCGGTTAAGACAGTAGCAAGCGAGCTTAAAAAACGCCACTGGAACTACCAAAAAAATGCAGGTATTGAGTACATCAGCTCTAACGACTTTTCACTCTATGACAACATGCTCGATACCGCAGTGATGTTAGGAGCTGTGCCAAAGCGCTTTAAACATTTAGATGCTCAAGAGTGTTACTTTGCAATGGCACGGGGCAATCAGGAGTGTGTGGCTATGGAGATGACCAAATGGTTCAACACCAACTATCACTACATTGTTCCTGAACTTTCGCTCGATGATGTGTACAGCCTCGATGCTACTAAAGTGCTAGAGGAGTATCAAGAGGCTAAGGCGTTGGGTATTGAGACCAAGATCAACCTGATTGGTCCAATTACCTTTTTGGGGCTGAGTAAACGCCTTGATCGTGGCGATACCTACGAGTTGTTAAGCAAGATTGTACCGCTTTACGAAGAGCTGCTTAGTAAGATTGCCGCACTCGGTAGTGACATTACCATTCAGTGTGACGAGCCGATTTTTGTTACGGGTGTGGATACGAAAGTATTGAGCCTTATTAAACCGACCTATGATGCGCTTTGTAGTGTGAGCGAGAATCTTAAACTCATTGTTACAACCTACTTTGAACACTCCAATGAGGCGACAAAAGTACTGCTCAATACGCCGGTATGGGGTCTGGGTCTGGATTTTGTCTATGGTAAAGAGAATCTGGAACTGCTCGATCTCATTGGTAACAGTAGCAAGTATCTCATAGCCGGTGTGGTGGACGGTCGCAATATCTGGAAAAATGATATTGAGACAAGTAGCGCCCTCTTAGAGCGTATGGCGACACATATAGCGAGTGAAAAGATCATTGTCAGTTCGTCCTGTTCGCTCTTACATACCCCTTTTACCCTCAAGTATGAAGAGCGCATGGACAGCGAGCTTAAAAACTGGCTGAGCTACGCGGTCGAGAAGCTCGATGAGATTGTGTTGCTGAGTGCGCTTAGTCATAAAGGGATTAACGGACTCAACGAGGATGAGATTCGTCTTTTTCAGCAGAATGTCGATGCCAACAAAAAACGGAAAAATTCGGCGCGTATTCAT
>JAMONY010000026.1 GCA_027066325.1 Helicobacteraceae bacterium
TTGATTTTTAATACTCCACCCATATTTGTAGATATACGGCATCTTAGTAGAGCTAACCAAATAACCTTGATTTTGCAGGTAGGTAGTTGAGAGTTTGCTAGATATCATCGGCAATACAATAACTACTACCATAAGATATAAAACCTTCTTTAAGCTATATTTATTAGATATGAAAAATAGAGATAGTGTCAAAAATAGAGATACAAATAGTAGTATAGATATGCCTCTTTGTATCTCAAATATTAGGGCTATCGATATGAAAGATATGATGTAAAATAGCGCACTCCTAACCGACACCGCTTCATAATTTTTTATAAACTTATATACCAATAAAATATATAGCAATAACATAAATGCGGCAGGAATATCATGGGTTGGAATCAGTGATGCAAAATAGCTCTCAGGAACAAACATAATCAGCATAAATGCAACTATGCCCGCATGTCTTGACACTAGCTGTGAAACTAGATAAGCAACAATTGTTGCAGAGAGCAGGATGAAGATGATGTTTGATAATTCAAACACCATAGTAGATGTTCCAAACATGAGCACTAAAGGAACTAAACTTGCCAATGGTCTTTGTGTTTGTAACCTATCTGGAGGAATAAACTCTCCCCTACTGTAGATATCTAACGCATAGTTCCACATAGTTCTAAAATCAGAATAGAAGTCTTGCTCAAAGCTTATTATGTAGATATATTTGATGCAAAAAAATAGTGCAAACAGAGATCCCAATACAATATAAAACATTTTAGGTGTAATATTGATCTTGTAAAACTCTCTTATTAACAGATATGCCACAAAGAGAGATGCTAGCAGTAGAACTATATTTGTTTTTTGTAAAATTATCTTATTGAAACTTGGTAACCAGTAACCCAAAGAGATTAAAATAGGCAATATAGAAGCAAAAAAAATCAAAAATACTAGCGCAGTATAATAGAGACCCTTATACTCTTGAAGAACTATCTGTCTAAACCAGACATAGTACCTCAAAATGAGCTCCTACTAGTAACAATAATACCAAGTACAATTAGAACTAAACCTATGCTTTTTTCCCAAGTAACAGGCTCTTGAAACATAACAACTGACAATAAAAATACCAACACAAATGCTCCACTCATAAATGGATAGGCAAAGCTCAAATCAAACTTTGTCATTGTTGCCATCCAGAAAAATGATGCCACAAATGCTGCAAGAAAACCACTAAAAATCCAAGGGTCAAAGATAAGTTTTATTAAAAATATAATCTTATCGCCAAACTCCTCTGGCAAAGAGCCAACGCTATTGATACGCCACTTTAAAACAATCTGTCCATAAACGGTAAAAAAGATTGTTCCAAATATATAAAAATAGCCCATACTAACTCTCTATATCAAATGTACTATCTTCTATGAGATATAAGGGTCTGTTTTTTACCTCATCAAAAGTTTTACCTATATATAGACCCAAAATACCCATGTTGGCAAATATGAGTCCACCAATAAAATATATCGACACCATAACACTAGTCCAGCCCTCTACAGGAATAGAGTATAGAAAATATCGAATTATGAGCCAAGTCGCACAAAATAGTGAGAACATCGATACTAAAAATCCAAATTTTATAGAGAGTTTTAATGGTTTATTTGATTGGGAGACTATGCTATCTACTGCTAAATCAACCATTTTTCGAAGAGTATAGGAGCTTTTTCCATCTACTCTATTTGCATGTTCAATTTCTATATTGCACTTTTTAAAACCTACCCAGTTAACAAAAAGGGGGTATGAGCGGTTCTGCTCCCTAATCATCCTAAGCTGCTGAACTACCTTAGATGATATAATACTAAAGTTTGCAACTGAACTATCTATCTTGCTCTCTGTAAAGTAGTTATATATTTTATAAAATATTTTTGAAACATATCGCTTTAAAGAGGAGTCTTTTCGTTGTGTTCTCTGCCCAAATACAACATCATAACCCTCTTGTGCCTTTTTGTAAAGCTTTAGTATCTCCTCTGGCTGATCTTGTAAATCACAATCCATAACAACTACCCAATCAGCATCTGCAAAATCTAAGCCAGCAGTTATTGCTCGATGTTGTCCAAAATTTCTAGATAGATTTATCCCTTTTACCTCTTTATGTTGAGCAGCTAGCTCTTTAATGCTCTCCCACGCACTATCTGGACTAGCATCATTTACCATGATAATTTCAAAACTACTTGTAATCGAAGATAGCACTCTATTTAATCTAATATATAGCTGCTCTAGACTGTTTGAGCAGCCATACACAGGAGTAACTACCGATATGTGGTACTTTTTCATTCTAACTCTTTGATGCCTAAAGCGATGCTTGCTGTCTCATATAGATTAGCGCAAGTATACTCTATCTCTTCATCGCTCATCAGATAAAAAGGTAGTCTTGCAATTGAGCTGCTTACATAGTCGGTAACTGGCAGATTATACCTATCTCCTCCAAGTTTTTTACCCATAGGTGATGAGTGTAGAGCCATATAGCCTATGTATGGACTGATGCCTCTACTGAGCGAAAGTTTCAAGAACTTATCTCTTTGCTGCTCACTCTCAAATAGGAGCCAAAAAGCGTGATAATTTGTCTCTACTGTATCTGGGACATGTAGCAGTTTTAGACCACACTCTCGTAATGGCTCAAATATTTTTACATAAGCATCATGTAATTTTTTTCTTCTTTCTTGCATCTGATCTAAATTTTCAAACTGTGCATATAGCAGTGCTGATAGTAGATCTGAAGGCAGAAAAGATGACCCATAATCTACCCAAGAGTATTTATTTTTTAACCCCTGCACTACAAGGCTTCTATCTGTTCCCTTTTCCCATAAAAATTCTGCTCTGTCAAAATACTTTTCATCATTCATCGTTAGAGCTCCACCCTCTCCAGAAGAGTAGGACTTTGTAGCGTGAAAAGAGAATATGCCTAACTCACATAAATTTCCAGCATATCTACCTTTATACTTAGAGTTTACAGCTTGAGCCGCATCTTCTATGACTGGTATGTTATGTTTTTTAGCTATCTTATTGATTGTATCCATCTCTGCTGGAATGCCGGCGTAGTGTATTGGCACAATTGCTTTTGTTTTTTTAGTTATCAATTTTTCAATTTTTGTCTCATCAATATTTAGAGTATCTTCTCGAATATCACAATAGACCGGAACCATACCTTTTGAAGCAAAAGCATTTGCGGTACTTGAAAATGTATATGATGGTACTATGAACTCATCTTCAGGTTTTCCATTTATAAGAAAAGCGCTCATCTCAAGAGCATCTGTACCAGATGTAGTCATCATAGCTTTTCCTATGCCAAATTTAGTTTGCATAAACTCATGGCACATTCTAGTATAAGGACCCCCACCTCCATGGTAGGCGCTTCTAAATGATTTAAGTAAATACTCCTCTTCATTGCCTATTATGGGTGCTTTAACAAATGGTATTTTCATATCTGCTTCTCCTCTATCTCTTTTAAAAATAACTCTTCATGTTTTAAGAGTGCTCTACTTCGTTTTTTTAGTTTTTTTGCGGGAGAACCTATGTATACAGACCAAGGCTCAGTCTGTTTTAAAACCAAAGTATTAGCTCCTAGTGAGACACCCTGCTCTAAAACTACTCCAGGCAGCACTAGTGATCTTGCACCTATAATCACATGCTCTTTTATGTGTACACGCTGCTCAGTAACACCTTTGTATCTATCTGGTATGAGTGAGTTTGTCATATACTCACCTAAGTAGTCATCAGACTTAGTAAAGACATACGCTCCATATGCTAGTGTGCTAAAATTATCGATAATAACTCCTAGCTTACCGCCTGCTAGTAAGCAAAAGGGTGTTATATGCACATACTTGCCAATCTTAATCTTACCAGATACAACACAGAAGTCATCAATTCTTGAGTTATCTCCGATCTCAATTAGTTCACAGTTATAGATACTTGCCTTACTGCTGATTTTAACATTTTGACCAACTTTTTTAAAGCCCATCTTAGATATTTCGACCTCTGTTAAGTAGGACATTATTTAGCCATCCTGCTTAACTCGCTTATCAATCTTGCTTGATTTACATTTGCTCTATACTCACTAAAAATACTCTCTTCATCCATTGTTGTTGTGTAAAAATAGTTTAACATATTTTTAAAATGATGATCCTCTTTTAGCTCTATGCTCTCTTTTGCATTACTATTTTCAAGCTCTACTGTTGGCTTATATCCAGGAGGAGATGTAAAAATTCTATTTGTGTATATTTTTCCCCTACTGCCCCAAAGCTCAATATTGCACTGATAGTAGTTATCAAACCCAAATGAGACCTGTGAAGCTAGATTGCCACTATCTTGCTTTAAGTACGCACTACCCCATGTATCAACACCTTTTTCTTTATCGAAAAATAAACTTGAAGAAGATACACTAATGTCTAATCCCATAAAAAATTGTGATATCTTAATGGTATATGCACCTGCATCAAGTAGCGCACCACCACCAAGATCTTTTTTATATCGTATATTGTCACTATCGGGAAAAGGCGGGAAACCAAAAGAGCTTCTCACACTCCTTAGCTCACCTATTTTCCCACTATCGACTAAGTTTTTAATATATTGTAGTTGAGAGTGGAACCTAAACTGGAAATTTTCTATCAATGCCAATTTTTTCTCTTTTGCTATCTCGTTGAGTTCTAAGACCTCATCATAGCTACATGCCATAGATTTCTCTACTAAAACATGTAAATTTTTTAGTAGAGATTTTTTAATCCACTCATAGTGTAGACTATTTGGCAGTGGTATATAGACTGCATCTAGCTCTTCTGCATCTAGCAAAGAGTCATAATCATAGAAGGCTGTTGTTTCAAATTTATCTGCAAACTCATCAGCTCTAAGAGCTGTTCTACTAGCTATGCCAACTAGCTCAAACTTATCGTCTAGCTCTTTTATTGCAGGAATAACAAATCTATCAGCGATATTTGCACACCCTACAACACCTATCTTTAACTTTTTAGACATGTGCTAATATCCCCCTAATATGTGGATTTACCCAAGCATTCTCTCTCAATAATGCTTTGATCTGATACAGACTCAACCAGATAAAATTACTGTTTGGTAGCTCTAAAGTAAAATCTTCTGGAATCTCGATAAGCATGCCTCTATTTCTTTTTAGGTGTAGCCTACCGCCATCTTCAGCCAGCCATGCATCAAATAGCTTCTGAAAACCATTATAGTTATCGCTATTTTCAAAATAGTCTGCAAAGTGTGGTTTTCTACCCTCATGGGCTTTATTGAGGTTTGCAAATGTTGCTTGCAATGATGGGCTTAACTGAACTTTTCCATAGTTCCCAGGCTCCATTTTAGCTTCACACAAGTAGTGCGGAACACCCTCAAATCTCTTTCTGATGATACCCAACAGTCCACCATCGTAACCAACCTGCTCTAAGATTGGCTGATCCCATCCAGCTTCTGTTTCTCTGCTTTTTGTTTTTACTCTAACACCATGTATGGTAAAAAAATCTCTCGATTTATGATAAATATTTCCTGTTTCTTCATCAGTAAACCAACCCTCTGTCTCATTTAATGGTATATCAATCACTTCCATATCTGACTCATCTTGCTTTAAGATAAACCAGCTCTTAACTTCAGAGAGATTGTAAAATAGTGACCAGTCATTTAAAGCTTCAAATGAAGACTCAAGAGTATTGTCATAGATATCTGATTGAGCAAAAGGCTCTACAGCATCTAAATACCCCTCTAGTAGCCTACTATACTCTTTTGGTTTATTTGTCATTGTATTTCTCCAGATACCACTCTACTGTCTTAATTATACCGCTTTCAAAATACTCATCAGCCTTCCAACCAAGAGTCTCTTCTAATTTTGTTGCATCTATCGCATAGCGTCTATCATGCCCTGCTCTATCTTCTACAAAAGTTATCAACTCTTTATAGCTTTGTGCCTTTGGAACTCTCTTGTCTAAAATTGTACATATTGTATCTACTATTTGAAGGTTTGTTCTCTCGTTTCTTCCACCTATGTTATAGACATTGCCCTCTTTGCCTGTATGGTAAACTAAATCGATCCCTCTACAGTGATCAAGTACATAGAGCCAATCTCTAATATTTTTACCATCTCCATAAATTGGGATAGGCTCACCTGCTAAAGCTTTTCTTATGATGGTTGGAATAAGCTTTTCATCATGCTGCTTAGGTCCGTAGTTGTTTGAGCAGTTAGTAATTACAGTATTTAAGCCGTATGTCTCTTGATAGCTTCTAACTATCATGTCGCTACTAGCTTTTGATGCTGAGTATGGGGAGTTAGGCGCATAAGGCGTCTTCTCTGTAAACAGATCTGTCTCATTTAATGTACCATAAACCTCATCTGTACTGATGTGATGAAATCTACAGTTTTTATAGTTATCTTTATACTCAAATGGTCTACTCATCCAATACTTTTGAGCAACATCTATAAGTGTAAAAGTACCATTAACATTTGTCTCTATAAACAGACCTGGATCTTTGATGCTATTGTCTACATGTGACTCTGCTGCAAAGTGGATTACACCCTGTATGTCATACTCGTTAAATATAAACTCTACAAGCTCACGATTGCAGATATTGCCTTTGATAAATCTATATCTAGGGTGATCTTCACACTCTTTGAGATTTTTAAGATCACCAGCGTATGTTAAAAGATCTAAATTTATCAGATTATAATCTAAGTACTTGTTGAGAAAATATGGGACAAAATTGCTCCCGATAAACCCTGCCGTTCCTGTCAATAGTATATTAATCATTCTCTACCAAATCTCTCAAGTACTCTCCATAGCCATTTTTGCTTAGAGGCTTAGCTATCTCTAGAACTCTCTTTTTATCTATCCATCCATTGTTATAAGCTATCTCTTCTAGACATGCTATCTTGTACCCTTGTCTATGCTCTATGGTCTGCACAAACTGTCCAGCCTCTATGAGACTATCATGTGTGCCTGTATCTAGCCATGCAAAACCGCGACCAAGAAGTTCAACTTTTAACTTATCTCTATCGAGATACTCTTTGTTGATCGTTGTAATCTCCAGCTCTCCCCTATCTGATGGTTTGACATTTTTAGCTATCTCTATAACATCGTTGTCGTAAAAATAGAGTCCAGTTACTGCAAAGTTTGACTTTGGCTGAACTGGCTTCTCCTCTATGCTGATCGCTTTTTGATTAGCATCAAACTCAACTACACCAAATCTCTCTGGATCTTTTACCTGATACCCAAATACCACTGCTCCAGACTTAATGCTGGCTGCTTTTTTTAGCAAAGGAGTAAAGCCATGTCCGTAAAAAATATTGTCGCCAAGAACCAAAGCAACACTCTGCTCTCCTATAAACTCCTCTCCAAGTATAAAAGCTTGAGCCAATCCATCAGGGGATGGTTGAATTTTATAGCTTAGGCTTATTCCCCAATCACTTCCATCACCCAAAAGTTCTCTAAATTTATCTATATCTTGTGGTGTTGAAATAATGAGTATCTCTTTTATACCAGCCAACATTAAAACTGACAATGGGTAGTAGATCATAGGCTTGTCATATATTGGCAATAACTGCTTACTAATGCTTCTTGTTACTGGATAGAGTCTAGTTCCAGAGCCGCCTGCCAATACAATGCCTCTCATGTTAAAACTCCACAAAAATCTAACTCTGTCTCTACCGATAGATCCTTAAACTCTTTATGTGCAACAAGAAATGCTACAATATCGGCTCTCTCAAGAGCCTCTTTGTACTCTATGATATTGAACTCTTTGTGGCTTGTTATATTTGGCTCAACAGCTACTATATCTAATCCATCACCAATGAGTCTTTTGGTGATATGGAGTGCTGGAGACTCTCTTAAATCATCAATATTTGGCTTAAATGCCAATCCCATACAAGCCACCTTTGCTCTTCTATTGTTTTTATGTTCAAACTTTAGTGCTGCATTTTTTATCTTCTCTATAACCCACTCTGTTTTGTATGTATTTACCTCACGAGCTGTACGGATTATCTTTGCATCTTTACCACCAGCATGAACTATAAACCATGGATCAACCGCTATGCAGTGCCCACCTACTCCAGCACCTGGCTGCAGCACATCTACTCTAGGGTGTCTATTTGTAAGTTCTATTAGTTTGCGCACATCTATGTCAAATTTATCACACAGTATGCTAAGCTCATTTGCAAATGCTATATTGACATCTCTAAAACTATTTTCTGTTAGCTTTGCCATCTCTGCTGTTTTAGCATCTGTAGAGAGCACCTCACCCTCTACAAAAGTCTTATAAAACTCAACAGTCTGTTCTGTAGCTTCTGGTGTTACTCCACCTACAATACGATCATTCTCCACAAGTTCTCGCATGATATGACCAGGAAGTACTCTCTCTGGGCAGTGTGCTATATATATCTTAGAGGTGTCTACCCCCTCTTTGTCCAACACTTCTCTCATTTTATCAGTAGTCCCAATAGGAGATGTAGACTCCAATATAACAATATCTCCCGCTTTTATAAACAGAGCTATCTCTTTTGTTGCACTCATGACATAGTCAATATTTGGCACAAAACCCTCATGAAATGGTGTAGGAACAGCTATGATAAATACATCAGCCACACAAGGCTTTAAACTTGCCACCAATCTACCACTGTTTACAGCAGCATGAACAAAGGTATCTAACTCAGGCTCTACAATATGAACTTTACCTTGGTTGATGGTATCAACAGTATTTTGCACAACATCTACACCATGAACAGTGTAGCCACGGTTAGCAAGTAGAGCTGCTGTAGGAAGCCCTATGTACCCTAACCCTATTAC
Source organism: Helicobacteraceae bacterium (assembly GCA_027066325.1). Taxonomy (GTDB): domain Bacteria; phylum Campylobacterota; class Campylobacteria; order Campylobacterales; family Sulfurimonadaceae; genus Thiomicrolovo. The sequence continues at coordinate 8,802 of JAMONY010000026.1, forward strand.
ACATATTTTTCTATTTAACATCTATTTGACTTCCTTTATAAATTCTACTATTTTGTAGCATGCATCTCCATCACCATACGGATTATGTGCCCTGCTCATTGTCTCATACTCTCTATTGTCATCTAGAAGTTTTTGTGCTTCTTTTACAATCTTTTTTGGATCGGTTCCTACTAGCTTTACTGTACCAGCCTCAAGTGCTTCTGGTCGCTCTGTAGTATCTCTCATCACCAAAACAGGTTTACCCAAACTTGGAGCCTCCTCCTGTACTCCTCCGCTATCTGTAATGATAAAGTGTGACTTATCCATCAGGTATATAAACAGCTCATACTGCAAAGGTCTTATAAGATACACATTGTCTATATCTGACAATATCTCATTAACTGGTTTTTGCACATTTGGATTTAAGTGTACTGGATAGACAATATCAACATCTAGATTATCTAAAGCAATCTCTCTAAGAGCTTTGCAGATATTGACAAAACCCTCTCCAAAATTTTCTCTTCTGTGTCCAGTAACTAGTATGATTCGTCTATCTTTTGATATTTTGTATTGAGAGCTTATATTTAAGATAATCTGATCTATGAGTTTTGGACTATTTTTAATCTTTTTTAGTGCTAAAAAAAGTGCGTCTATGACAGTGTTGCCTGTTACTAAGATGCTATTTTGATCTCTATTTTCTCTAATTAGATTCTCTTGACTAGTAAGTGTTGGTGCAAAATGGTAATTGGCAAGCACGCTAGTTATCTGCCGATTTGCCTCTTCTGGCCAAGGGCTATAGATATCATAAGTTCTTAGTCCAGCCTCTACATGTCCGATCTTAATTTTCTGATAAAAAGCAGCCAATGCGGTTGCACTTGTTGTGGTAGTATCGCCATGTACTAAAACAATATCTGGCTTAAATTCCAGCAGTATATCTCGCATTCCCAAAAGCACACTAGATGTAATATCATACAGATCTTGCCCAGATCTCATAAGATCTAAATCATAATCTGGCTGGATATCAAAAATATCAAGTACTTGATCTAACATCTCTCTATGTTGTGCTGTTACGCAAACTTTTGAAACAGTAGAGCTATCTTTTTCAAATGCTTTTACCAAGGGTGCCATCTTAATGGCTTCTGGTCTTGTACCAAATACTAACAGTACTCTTTTCATATCCACCTTTTCACATCAACTGGTTTGCTACTCACTTTTAACCGTGCAAATTATACCATTAATTAGCTTTATGATAACTAGATACGCTACAGATCAAACTAGAGACAATTTAGCTCTTAAAATCATCTTCAAGTCGCACAATATCATCTTCACCAGTATACTCACCCACCTGTACTTCGATCAATATTAAGTCAACTTTTCCAGAGTTTTCAAGTCTATGAATTTGACCCATTTTGATATATGTTGACTCATTAGATCGTACCAAATAACTCTCCTCTCCTACAGTCACCATAGCAGTACCACTTACAACAATCCAGTGCTCGCTGCGATGAAAATGTTTCTGAAGGCTTAGGCGTTTTTTTGGCTTAACGACAATTCGTTTTATTTTGTATCCAAAAGTATCTTCTAAAACTGTATAAGTTCCCCAAGGCCTATGAGCTGTTACATGTATTTGAGGCAGATGAGAGCCTTGGATCTTGAGCTCTTGTACTACTTCTTTGATTTTTTGAGAGCTCCCTTTCTTAGAGATCAGTAGTGCATCATCAGTATCTACAATGATGATATCTTCTATACCAATAGTTGCAATGGTTTTATCAGAAATGATCAGATTATTGGTTGAATCAATAGCGATATGATTAGCACTCACCGTATTGCCACTACTATCTTTTAAAAGCTCCTCATAAAGTGCGTCAAAACTTCCTACATCACGCCAAGAGATGTTACTTGGAATAACTTTCACTCTACTACTCTGCTCCATAACAGCATAATCTATGCTATCTTCAGGAATAGCCAACATATCTTCATGGCTAATGCGAACAATAGTCTCTTTGTTGGCATTGTGGTAGGCTCGCTTAGATGCCATATAGACTTCAGGAGCGTACTGTTGTAGCTCCTCTAAAAAAACACCTGCTTTAAAACAGAACATGCCACTATTCCAGTAGTAGTTTCCTGCATCAACATACTGTTGAGCAGTTTTAGCATCTGGTTTTTCATAAAAAGCTTTCACATCTTCACCCTCTGCTTCTATATAACCAAATCCAGTTTCAGCGTACAGTGGGGTTATGCCAAATGTTACAAGGTGATCTTTTTGTGCCAACTCATCTGCTCTTTTTAGAACCTTAGCATAGGCAATTTTATCTCTAATGAGATGGTCTGAAGGAGTTACTAAGATAGTCTCATCGGGATCAATATCAAAACATGCTAGAGCGATAGCAGGAGCTGTATTTCGTCCTATGGGCTCTAGTAAAAAAGAGGTATTTTCAATACTTTTTAGTTGATCAAGAGCTAGAAAATACTGCTCTGCGTTAGAGACAATATACTCTCTATCACAAAACTCTCTGTTGCGCTCTATAGTCAACTGAAACAGCGAATGCCCATCAAAAAGTTTCACAAACTGCTTGGGCATCAATGTACGACTAATAGGCCAAAGACGCGTTCCGCTCCCGCCACAAAGAATGATATTTGTCATACAAAAGCTCTCTACTTTTTAAGGGCATTGTACCAGAAGTGAGCTTAAATGTGATCTAAGATAAAGATCAGCTAGACTAATCTACCACTTTACAAAAAGGGTGATACTCACCTTTTAGACCAACTGGATCTTGCTCTCTAATCTGAGAGACTATGCTTATAGAGTTATACGCCTCATCAAGACCAAATCCACCTGAGTGCAATATGTGCTCATAGCTTTTTGTGTGCAGATCTGTAAAGCCGCCACTAAACTCTATCTCTTCATTATCTACAGTTATAGAGCGATAAGTTCTAGCTCCTGTTGCTTTGATAGAGTCTGGTATGTGGTTGTAGTTGACTGAGAGAAACCAGCGTACATTGGCATTTTTGAGTCTAAATACTCCAGCATTACAATCTTCTGTTTTAATGTTGACACTACTGCTTTGAACATCACCAAAGATCCAGCACAACATATCATAAAAGTGTACTCCGATATTTGATGCTATGCCTCCTGATTTTGCTGCGTCACCTTTCCACGATATGAAGTACCACTTTCCTCTTGATGTAAGATATGTTAGATCTATATCATAGACTCTATCTGGATTCTGCTCCAACTCTTTAGATACTCTCTGTTTTAAAGCTACAATAGATGGATGAAGACGCAACTGCAATATATTACACACCCTTTTATTGCTCTCTGCTTCTACTCTCTTTAACTGATCTATGTTGTGTGGATTGAGCACTAGAGGTTTTTCACATATAGCATCTGCTCCACTTCTAAGAGCAAACCGTATGTGAGAGTCATGAAGATAGTTTGGTGAACAGATACTCACATAGTCTATCTTTCTACTCTTATCTGATCTACACTTATCTACAAACCGATCAAACCTCTCAAACTCTGTAAAAAAACTAGCCTCTGGGAAATGGCTATCCATAACACCTATGCCATCATAGGGATCAAGAGCTGCTACTAAGTTATTTCCTGTCTCTTTAATTGCTCTCATGTGTCGTGGCGCTATATATCCAGCTGCGCCTATTAGTGCAAAATTGCTCATCTTATCTCCAGTTTTTAATAGCGTATCTTACTCTTTTTTGCTTTTACTTTTGGTTAGGAGGGCTCTGTAGAAGTTCAAAAGAGCTACTCTGTGTAGCTTGAGTAGAGTTACTAGACGATAGATCAAGTGCGATGGCTCCCTCTATCATGGTTGCAAGAGTCTCTGATTGCACACTAATACCACTAAATCCAACATCTAACTCAAACTTACCAACTTTATAAAAAACAGAGTCTTCTCGTACCAGTTTTGCAAACTCTGGCTCTATGTAGATATCAAGCTCAACCACTGAGCCATCGCCACTAAGCCTATAGGACTCTACTGATCCAATATTCACTTGTCTATACTGAATAGGGGTACCAACATCTATGCTTCCTCTACTTTTTGCTAAGAGCCTAAGGCGTAGACCAGGTAGTGCATATGTTGGTGGAGGGGCTTTTAGTGAGAGTGTAAACTTATCACTCAACTGCTCACTCTTGCCCTCAACCAATACGATAGATGGACTAAGTAGTGATGAGCCATTTTTAACTCCACTCAAAGACAACTCAAACTCTTTTAAGTAGAACCAACTATCTTTATGAAGAAGGTGTTGATACTCTCTATCTATCAACATAACTACCCTTAAACTACTACCCTCAAGCTCCATAGACTTCACTCTACCAATCTTAACCCCTCTGTACAGTAGCGACGAGCCCGCACTAATACTTTTACTTGATGGGATATAGAGTACAAATGTGTTATATTTTTGCATCTGTATTGTTGTTGCATCTAGTAGATTGTACTCTCTTTTATCTGTACTATTGGCATCTAAGTCTGCTGTTTGTAAAGTTATGTGTGGTGAGATAAAAGCATCTAAAGTAGATGTTTTAAGCTGAAGTGTTGAGATATCTACATCTAACTCAAAACCACTCTG
>JAMONY010000027.1 GCA_027066325.1 Helicobacteraceae bacterium
AAATAATCTGTTTTGGCATATATTATCTCCTCTCTCTTGTGATAAATCTTCCGGTTATGTTTATAAAAAGCACTATCATGGTTAGCACAAAAGCCGCTGCCCATGCAAGATCTCTACTTGCACTATCTGGATAGTTTGCAAGATTGTAGATGCTCACCGTAAGTGAAGGAAATTGATCACTCATGTTCATTGTAAAATAAGCGTTGTTTGCTGAGGTAAATAGAAGTGGTGCTGTTTCACCAATAATCCTAGCAAATGCCAATAAAACTCCCGTTGTGATACCAACCTTTGCAGCTCTAAGCACTATCTGGACGATAATTTTATGTTTACTACCTCCAAGTGCGATACCAGCTTCTCTAAGCTCTTTGGGTACAAGTGATAGCATATTATCTGTTGTTGAGATGATGATAGGGATCATCATGATAGATAGAGCTACGCTTCCAGCCCAACCATTGTATTGATTCACAGGGCTTACCATGATCGCATAGACAAAAACTCCTATAACAATTGATGGTGCACTCATCATAACATCACTTAAGTTTCTCATAATAGACGCTAGAGTGCTATCATTGCTATATTCACGCAAGTAGATTCCTGCCATCATGCCAAGAGGTACGCCTATGATAGTTGCAATTATTGCCATTGTAAACTGTCCGACTAGAAGATTTCTGATGCCTCCATTTACAAGGTCGTTAAAAAAGATATTAAAGTGCATACTACTAACACCTTTTATACTTAAAGTTGCTAGTATCCAAAACAGAAACACTATACCAACAATCGCAGATATAGTTGAGAGTACCATGATGAGTCTGTTGAGCAGTAAACGGTTCATTTTTTTCTCCCCAAAAAGTAAAATTTAGCTATAGATATGATAATAAAACTAATCACAAACAAGATAAGTGCTAGATAGAACATTGAAGATAGCTCAAGATCATCTGCTTCTGCAAAGTTGTTTGCCAAAAGAACAGGTATAGAAGTTGTTGGATCTGTGATAGCTTTTGGGATACTCATAACAGAGCCTATCAAAAATGCCACAGCCATAGTCTCACCAAGTGCTCGTCCAAGAGCTAAGATAATTGAGCCAATGATACCAGCTTTTGAGTATGGCATGACAACATCTTTGATCACTTCAAATTTTGTTGCTCCCATAGCATACGCGCTCTCTTTTAAAACATCTGGAGTTGTATTCATAGCATCTTTTGAGATAGCAGACATAAAAGGAATAACCATAATAGCCAGCACAAGCCCTGCTGTCAAAAGCCCCATACCACTACCTCCAAAAAAATGTTGCACAATTGGAGCAAGATAAAAAAGCCCCCACATACCATAGATGATACTAGGAATAGCAGCTAAAAGCTCAATAGAAACAGATACAGGCTTTACCATAAAATCGGGTGCAACTTCAGTCAAAAAGATGGCAATTCCAAGCGCAATTGGAGTAGCTACAATCATAGCTATAAGGGTGGCATATAGAGTTCCTACTATCGGTACAACTCCACCAAAAACCCCACCTTCATCATCTTCGCCAACTTCCCAAATACTCTCAAATAAAAACCCAAGACCAAACTGAGATATAGCATCTTTAGAGTAGATAAAAAGTACCAAGAAGATACCAAACAGTATGACAAAAGATAGTGCCGCAGAGAGAGATGAGAAGTTTTTAAAGAGCGCCGCATTCATAAATGTACCTTTAAGCCAAATCTTAAGTCGCAATAGTATCTACAGTCGGTTACATAATGGTTACATTGTGAGTGCACCAGAACCCTCTCAATATATTTAGATACAATACTAAGATACAACAAAGGAGTTATCTTGAAAAATATACTTATAGTGATCTTAACAATGTCTTGGCTTACATTGACTATTGGTTGTGACTCTAGCAAAAGCAGTGATGCCAACAGCAGCTCTAGTGCCATCTCCTCTAGTAGCACAAATAGCTTCTCATCTAGTATCTCCAGTGAGCCAAATATAGCCTGCGATACTCAATATAGCCCCATCTGTGCCTCCAAACAGGTACAGTGCATCGCAGCCCCATGTTATAGCATAAGTACAACATACCCAAATCTCTGTGAGTTCAACAAAGATACTACTGCTACATACATACACCATGGAGAGTGTAACACTACCAGTATCTCCAGAGCAATCACTAGCACAGACTCACTTGTTATAAGCAGTGAGAAGTTTGGTCATGATCTATTTAAGAGACATGCTAACAACAAAGAGAATCTCCTTATTTCACCATTTAGCATCTACTCTGCACTATCTATGTTATATGCAGGCACAGCTTCAGACACAGCTAAAGAGCTTGAAGATGTCATGTATTTTGATCAAAACTTATCGGTTCACAACTCCTTTAAAGAGCTTCTGGCAATGCAAACAAATAGAGCAAATAGGCTTAATGTAGCAAACTCAATCTGGCCAAATAGCAACTTTGTTTTATCTTCTAAGTTTAGCAAAGTACTTCAAGATGACTACAAATCATCAATTACTCCACTAGATTACAGCAATGCCACTAGCTATAAAACAATCAATGCCTGGGTAGAGGATCACACCGAAGAGAAGATTAAAGATCTGCTATCTCCCCTATCAAGCACAACAAAAATAGTTCTTGTAAATGCTATCTATTTCTTAGGCAATTGGCTAACAGAATTTGACGCTAACAGCACAACTCAAGCTCCTTTTTATCTTGATGGAGGAGATAGTGTTGATGTACAGATGATGAGCCTTGAGACAGAACTAAATGTTAGTTCAAATGCGATGTTTAAGAGCGTAGAGCTACCATATGCTGCTAAAGAGTTCTCTATGTTTATAGTGCTACCAAATGATGGGCATAGCATCTCTACTTGTCTAACTCACTTAGATGATATCAAGTTAGAAGAGCTCACAAGTGGGCTAAGTGAGCAAAATACAGTATTGAAATTACCAAAGTTTAAATTTAAATGGGGGACAAAAAGCCTTAAGTCTGACCTTAAAAGTCTTGGTATGAAAAAAATCTTTTCAGATTCAGAGGCTGATTTTAGGCTACTATCAAATGTACAAATTGGTGATCTATTTGTGTCAGATGTAGTTCATCAAACTTTTATAGATGTCAATGAGGCTGGTACAGAAGCTGCTGCTGCAACCGCTATCATAGTAGAGACTTCAGGAGACACAACACCGTTTAAGCTTATAGCCAATAGAGCATTTATCTTTCTTATCAAAGATAACAATACAGGCGCACTGCTGTTTATGGGAGTGTTAGCCAACCCTACTAAGTAGCAGTAAAATACTCTAGCGCCAAAGAGAGTATCTTCTCATACACTTTATCAAAATCTGTAGAGTAGACTCTAGTGTGCGCTACTGATGTTATAAAGTTAGTATCTTGTCCAAATCTTGGCACTAGATGCAGATGTATATGCTCTGCTATTCCAGCGCCCCCTGCTCTACCTAAGTTCATACCAAGATTAACACCTTCTGCACCAAACCCATCCTTTAGTAGCTCTACGCCTTGCTGAGCCAAAGCAGACATGCGCAACCACACCTGTGGATCTAAACTCTCTAGTGAGTCAGTATGTTTGTGGGGTATAATCATAAAGTGTCCAGGAGTATACGGGTAAGCATTCATCACAATAAAACAGTCTCTATCACGCCAAATCACACCAAGACTCTTATCGTCACGACGATCTACTATGTCACAAAAGACACACTTAGCATCAATATTGCGCTTAAGATAAGCACTACGCCATGGTGCATACAGAGTAGCACTCATGATCTATTGACTCTCATCATCTCTTAACTCTTGCTCTTTTTTGCGACGCTCTAGCTCTTTCTGTTCAGCTTCGCGCTCTTTGAACTTATTGGAGTGGTAGCCGCCAAATATTGCGATCATAAAGATCACAAAAAGTATAAGCATGATAGTATCTATGACTGGGTGCACTTTAGCTCCTTAAAACTCGCATAATTTTTCTCTATTGCGCTATATAATACAATAGCACTGCTAATGGCTAGATTTAAACTTCTACCCTCTTTTGCCATCGGGATAGTTATACACTGAGCCCGATACTCTCTCAACAGAGCCTCATCAATACCTGTTGTCTCACTACCAAATAGAAGATAATCACCAGCCCTATACTCCTGCTCAAAGTATGGATTGTCAGTTTTTGTAGTAGCAAAAAATAGCCTAGAGTGATCTGCAATGCTATCTAAGAACTGCTCCATACTACTCCATACTTTAAGATCTACCCTGTGCCAATAGTCAAGACCTGCACGCCTAATAGCCTTCTGGTCTATATCAAAACCTAGTGGTTTAACTAGGTGCAAAGTAGAGCCTGTATTGACACACAGTCTACCTATGGCTCCTGTATTGTTTGGGATCTGAGGAGTGATTAAAACTATGTTAAACATTAAAAAATTACACTTCTATTTTTGTAGACAAATATACGATCTTCAAGAGCAAGCTTAAGTGCTTGTGAGAGCACAATCTTCTCTGTATCACGCCCAAGTCTCTGCATACCATGCCAATCATATGCGTGATCTACATGACTTACACCTTGTGCTATGATAGGACCTTCATCAAGATCATTGTTGACAAAGTGAGCTGTTGCCCCTATGATCTTTACGCCTCGATCATACGCTTGCTTATATGGATTTGCACCTATGAAGGCTGGTAAAAATGAGTGGTGGATATTGATAATGCGGTTCTCATACAGAGTAACAAATTCTGGCGTAAGGATACGCATATACTTAGCAAGTACAATATAATCTATCTGCTCAAAATCTCTTAAACACTTCAAAACTCTGCTCTCATGCTCCTTGCGACTTATACCATCTGCGCTGATGTGAAAAAATGGTATATCAAAACGGCTAGTTAGAGACTCTAAAGTACTATGATTTGAGATAACTGCTAATATATCTGCATCAAGCTCACTAGAGTCATATCGTATCAATATATCACCAAGTGCATGTGACTCTTTTGTAGCAAAAAGTACTATCTTTTTTCTCTCGTCCGTCACTATCTTGATCTGTGCCTCTTTTGGCAACAGAGCCCTAAGTCTATCCTTAAGCTCTAAATCAGAGCTCTCTGTAGTCACAACACTACGCATAAAAAATCGCCCATTTTCGCTATCTACAAACTCACTATTGGAGAGTATGTTAAGATTGAGCTCATAGAAGATGGTAGAGACCTTGTAGACCAATCCTTTCTCATCATCACACTCAATCAAAACGCGTCTATTTGTCATGATTTTTTAACTGTATAATTTGCTATGATAGAGCCTATCTCACTTGTTGAACAGATCTCTTTTGCGTCAAACTCCGCTAGATCCTGCGTACGGTAGCCATCTTTTAAAGTCTGTGCTATAGCACTATCTATCCTATCAGCAGCACTTGTTTGCCCAAGTGCATATCGCAACATCATGGATGCACTTGATATAGTAGCTATTGGGTTGGCGATCCCCTGTCCTGCTATGTCTGGTGCAGAGCCGTGGATAGGCTCATATACACCTATCTTAGAGCCTATAGAAGCAGATGGCAATAGACCTATTGAGCCTGATAACATGCTAGCCTCATCACTCAATATATCACCAAAGATATTGCCTGTCAACATAACATCAAACTGTTTTGGATTGCGTATAAGTTGCATAGCTGCATTGTCAACATACATATGTGTTAATGTCACCTCTGGGTACTCTTTAGAGATCTCATCAACCGTATCACGCCATAGCTGTGAAACATCTAGAACATTTGCCTTATCTATAGAGCAGACTCTCTTATCGCGTTGCATGGCTATCTTAAAAGCTTTATGTGCGATGCGCTCTATCTCTGCAACTGTATAGACCATGGTATTGTAGGCTCTATCACCCTCGCGCCCTCGTGGCTCACCAAAATAGATACCACCAATAAGCTCACGAACCACCATGATATCTACACCCTTGATGATTTGAGGCTTTAGTGAGCTCGCATTTATAAGCTCATCATAGACTACAGCTGGACGCAAGTTTGCAAAAACTCCAAGCTCTTTTCTAAACCTTAAAAGTCCACTCTCTGGTCGCTTTGAGCGCTCTAGCGTATCCCACTTCTCTCCACCAATTGCTCCAAATAGTACCGCGTCACTATTTTTAGCTCTATTGATAGTCTCCTGAGGCAACGGATCACCTGTGATATCATAAGCAATTCCACCCATCAACAGATCATCATAATGTAGAGCAAAGCCCTCAACAGATGCAACCGCATCAAGTACTTTTATGGCTTCAGCTATGATCTCTGAACCTATGCCATCACCTTTAATTACTGCTATATTGTAAGACTTCATGCCTACGCTCCTCTCTCTATAGAGTTCATAAGACCACCACTCTGGAGTAGTGATAACATAAAAGGTGGTATCGGTACAAACTCATATGACTTGCCAGAACTCTCATTGTTAATCACACCTCTATCTAGCTCAATGCTTACCACATCACCCTCACCAATCTGATCACTCTGCTTGAGCTCAAATATAGGTAGACCCATGTTAAAAGCATTACGATAAAAAATCCGCGCAAAAGATGGTGCTATGATCGCCGCTACACCAGCTGCTTTTAGTGCTATAGGGGCATGCTCTCTTGAGGAGCCACACCCAAAATTATCGCCAGCTACTATGATATCACCAGCACTTACCTTTTTTACAAATTCTGGATCAGCATCCTCCATCACATGTTTTGCTAACTCTTCTGGATCTGATGTATTTAGATATCTAGCTGCTATGATAAGATCGGTATCTATATCTTTACCGAATCTCCACACTTTTCCTCTTAAACTCTCCATAAACATACCTGCAATCTTTCAATCTCTAACTTTAAGATTTAAATTTGCGCAATTATATCAAAACTTTGCAAAAAGGCTAAAAAGAGAGTAGGTAATATTTCTATAAGCTTTACTTGGGTATAATGCATAACTTTAAATTGCAGCAGGAGCCACGCTCAATGACCACCAAAGAACTCAACCAACACATAGAGTCGATATTTGCTAATCACACTAGTGCCAACTGTATCACATATGAGTCTATTACTGAAGCTTTTAGCAAAGCTCCGACAGTAGCTCAAGCAAAAACAGTTGCTAAATTAGCTCAAAAACATAAGAGGTGCCTTTTTACATCATCAGAACATGCCAAACTCTTAAATCAACAAGAGGCAGATGAGAGACTACAGGCCCAACGCAAACTAGTAGCAGAGTTTAGCGATCAAGAGTTTGACATACTCAAACAACACGAACTGCTAGAGTGGTCGCGTTCAGACTCACCTGTTAGAATGTATCTGCGTGAGATGGGTCAGATCCAACTTCTCACAAAAGAGGAAGAGGTTGAGATCTCAAAAAAGATTGAGTTTGGTGAGAGCATCATTATAGACGCAATCTGCTCAGTTGGTTACCTTATAGACTTTATATTAGACTATAAAGAGCCGCTTATCAACAGGGAGAGACGCGTAAAAGAGCTCTTTAGAAGCTTTGAAGATGAGAAAGAGAGCACAGACTCTGATAGTGAAGATAGTGAGCCATCTACTACCGATGGCAAGCGTGTAGACAAAGTTGTCATAAGTTTTAAAGCTCTTGAAAAGGCGCGAAAAGAGTGGCAAAAGGCTCAAGACAAAGCGATAGAAAATGCTAACGATGATCCAAGCGACCATGAGAGCATACATAACTTTCTAATAGCAAGCTTTCGTAAAAAAACTCTAAGAGAGAAGCTTTTAGATCTAGGCCCAACTTCAAAACTTATCAACGAATTGGTCAAGTCTATGGAGACTTCACTAAAGAGTGGAGATGGTTTTGAGAAAGAGCTAAAAAGATTAGAGTACAAACTGCCACTCTTTAATGATATGTTGCGTCAAAATCACGACAAGATCATCGCTAACATATGCAATCTAACTAAAGACGATATATCTAACATGGTGCCAGAAGCCACGATGGTTGGTACATATATGGAGATCAAGAAGCTCATCAAAACCCAAGAAGCATCAAAAAGTAGCTTCAACATGGATCCAGATAAACTACTTGACATATTAGAGCAGATCAAGCGCGGTAAAGCCATAAGCGAGGTTGCAAAAACACGCATGGCAAAGTCAAACCTACGCCTTGTTGTGTCAATTGCTAAACGGTATACCAATCGTGGTCTACCATTTCTAGATCTCATCCAAGAGGGCAATATCGGTCTTATGAAAGCAGTAGATAAGTTTGAGTACCAAAAAGGTTACAAATTCTCAACCTATGCAACTTGGTGGATTCGTCAAGCTATATCACGCGCCATAGCTGATCAAGCAAGAACTATCCGTATACCTATACATATGATCGAAACCATCAACCGTATCAATAAAATCATGCGTAAGTATCTACAAGAGAATGGCAAAGAGCCTAGTGTAGATGTTATAGCTAAAGAGGTTGAACTTACGGTTGAGAAGGTAAAAAATGTCATCAAAATCACTAAAGAACCTATCTCATTAGAGGCACCAATAGGTAGCGAAGAAGATGGGCGATTTGGAGACTTTATAGAAGACAAAACCTCACTCTCACCAAGTGATGCCATCATGAAAGATGATCTTAGAATCCAGATTGAAGATGTGCTAGAGCAGCTAAATGAGAGAGAAAAGGCTGTAATTAAGATGCGCTTTGGGATAATGGAAGATGAGAGCGATCGCACACTAGAGGAGATTGGCAAGGAGCTCAATGTCACTAGAGAGAGAGTTAGACAGATAGAGTCAAGTGCTATTAAGAAGCTAAAACACCCTAAAGTGGGAAGAAAACTAAAAAATTATATTGAAGAGTAATGTCGTTTGAACAGCAGTGGATAGAGTATGATTTTAACCCATTTTTACTCTTTGATACATCGGGAAAATTGATCTCGTTAAATGCTGAAGCTCAATTTCTACTGGGTGCTATCAAACATCAAGAACTCTTCAAACTAGCTACCACATACGCTAGTAGATCTTTTGGCTTTAAGAGTACATTTATGGATCTAGAGTATGGGAGATTTAAATTTTTTGGTGTTATGGTTGGATATGAGAGCGAAGAGCGTATAGGCATCAGGCTCTATCAGACTCCAACATTTAAACTAAAAGATCCAGATAGTGGCGGGGAGATGGTTGATCTTTATGCTCTACTTGATCTATGCATAAGCAGTAGCTCTATTAACCTAGGGTGTAGATTTGTAAAAATCCTAGATCCAACTATGCCCGATGTTAAACTTAAGATAGAGAGTTTTACAAAAGTGCTCAATGCGATATTTAGATTTTTTAGCAACAGCACAACTATCACTATAAAGCTCTCTTTTCGTGTTGGTGAGTATATTAAATTTGGTGAGAAGAGATACTCTTTTTACTCTTTAAGCATAAGTAGCGATGAGCCACAAGTGTGTGACAACTCTACTATAAAGGCTCTATGTGAAGATGCCTCGCTATATTATGAGATACATCAACAAGAGATTACTATCAATATTCCCATACAAAAAGGCTAATTTTGAATAGGCGTTCATTTTTAACATCTGCTGCATTAACAACAACTGCTCTAGCTCTACATGGTTGCAATGAGAGCAACAGAGTAGCAATTGATCACACAAAACATCCGCAAAAACAAGATGAGAAGCTCTCTACTATCAATATCAACAGAGCAGTTACTAAAACTCTTAAAATTGCCACAAGTTGGCCAGCACACTTTCCTATCATGGGTACAGGTGTTGATAGATTTGCCTCTCGCATAGAGCAGATAAGCGCCAAATCACTTCAGATTAAAATCTTTGCTAAAAATACACTAGTACCTGCTCTTGGAGTTTTTGATGCAACTAGTAGTGGTAAACTAGATGGCTTTCACTCAGGTCCATACTACTGGAAAGGTAAAAATAGTGCCTTTTCACTCTTTAGTGGTTTTCCATTTGGACTCACTGCTCAAGAGTTGAATGGTTGGCTTATGTTTGGAGGTGGCATGCAGCTATGGAGAGAACTCTATGCAAAGCACAACCTCTACCCATTTGCAGGTGGCAATACCAATATTCAGATGGGTGGGTGGTTTAAAAAACCGATAAAAAGCCTAAAAGATATAGAGGGCCTAAAGATGCGTATACCAGGGCTTGGTGGTGAGGTGATGGCAAAACTTGGAGCAAACCCCATACTCCTACCTGCTGGTGAGATATACACCTCACTAGAGCGCGGAGTTATAGATGCTACCGAATGGGTAGGACCTGCGCTTGATACTATGATGGGCTTTTATAAAGTTGCTCCATACTACTACAGTGGTTGGCATGAGCCAGGCTCTGTGCTTGAGATGACATTTAACCATACAACATGGAGCTCTTTAGCACAAGAACATCAAGCCATGATAGAGTCTGCTATAGCTGAGATGAACGCTAACATGATAGTTGAATTTCAAGCAAAAAATACACAAGCTCTACAGAAATTAGACTCACTAGGAGTTAAACTACAACAATTTCCACAAAGTGTCATAGATGCTGCAAAAGCAGCCACACTAGATGTTTTAAGCGAGCAAAGCGACCTAAATCCTGACTTTAAAAGGGTGAACCAGAGTGCTACAGAGTATCTTAAACAGAGCATAGCTTGGAGCGATGTAAGTCTAAAAGAGTACCTCAATATACGATAAAATCGAAAACTTTATCTACTGTACTTATTTAAATATTAATTTAAATATATATGTTATAATGTACTCATAACTCCACTTAATATGAGTGAAATACATATAAAAGGTTAAAAGATGTCTATTGTACCAAAAGATGAAGAGGTAAAATTTAGCAGATATAAGTACATTATGAGCAGAACTGATACCAAGGGTAACATACAATTTGCAAATGACTATTTTTTGCAGGTGTCTGGCTATGATCTTACAGAGCTTGTGGGTAAACCGCACAATATCATACGACATCCAGATATGCCAAAAACTATATTTAAACTTATGTGGGATAGACTAAAAAGTGGTAATAGCATCTATGCTGTTGTAAAAAATCTAGCAAAAGATGGTCGCTACTACTGGGTCACAACAGAGTTTGACATCAAAAGAGATCCATCAACCAATGAGATCAATGGCTACATGGCATTTCGCCAAATGTGTCCACGAAAGGTTGTGGATACAATAGAGCCGATCTATGCAAAACTACTTGAGATAGAGTCTGAGCAGGGTCTTAAAGCAGCTGAACTATACTTCAACGGCTTCTTAGACTCCAGACAAGAGAGCTATGATCAATTTGTAGAGAATGTAGCACAAAACAAAGGTGCTATGAAGATATTTTTTGCTGCTATGAAAAAGTTCTTTTCATAGAGCCAAGATAGGCTACTCTACACTACTTTGCAGTGCTAGATTATAGAGTTGATGTTTTTTTAAAAGATCAAATAGCTCTACAACCCTAGCGTACTCAACACTCTTGTCTATGCGTATATTGACCACATCTTCTTTGCTATCTTGAGTACTCAAGATGGTATCTAGCTCATCAAAACTCATCTTAACACCATCAAATGCTATAGTAGTAGAGTCTAACTCTATATCTAGCTGCTCTTTTTTGATCTTTGATGCTGCCTGTGTGCTTGATGGCAGAGTAAGATCTAGCGCCTTTTCATCTTTTTTAAATGTTGAGCTCACAAGAAAAAAGATTAAAATCAAAAAGACTATATCTATGATTGGTGTAAGATCTGGTGCTATCTGCTCACGACGCCTCATCGACTTAGCCTCACCCCAAGCTCACTGTGCATAAGTGCTTCAAGTCTATCTAACATTGCTATAAGTGAGTTGTAGCCTATGTAGTGTGGTATGGCAACTATAAGTCCAGCTACCGTGGTAATAAGAGCCATAGAGATACCTCCTGCAAATATCGATGGGTCATCCATGCCCTGCTTTGAGATAGCCTCAAATGCTAAAAGCACACCTATAACAGTACCTAGAAGACCGAGCAAGGGTGCTATAGTGGCTATGTTTTTTACAACTCCTAGACCCTTCTCGAGCCTTATGATCTTATTGTTGATATTATCTTTGAGTATTGAAAACTCTATGCTCTTATCTGAGTGATCTGACTCACTTAACATATTATCTATAACACTATGTCGTGCTCTTTTGTAGATCACAATCTCTACAAGCTTATATAGCATGATTGAAAAACCTATGATATTTAGAGCAATTAGTATATATACTATCACTCCTCCATGCTCTATATAACCATTTAAATCTTCCATCTTTACTCCTTAATTTAATCTAAATTTGATCGGTAACCTTATCTGTAGCTGCTCTCTGTCTAGCTCATCTGGTAGAGCTGGCAACTTAGTGCGTCCAATGGTTTTTAGTGCACCTTTTTTGAGGATATTTTTCGCCCCATCATCGACAACAATATCGCTAATTGTACCATCTTTTAAGATTACAAATGATACTACAACTACTCCACTTATGCGCATTCTTATCGCTCTTGGCGGATAGTAGATATTTTGCTCAATAAGAGCACGAACAACATCATAGTATGACGCCTCTGCTTGCACCTTATCTATAGATGGTGCACTCTGCGTCTGTACTATAGTTGTCTGTTCTATCTCCGGCTTAACCTCTGGCTCTGGCACAACTTCTGGTTCTGGCACAACTTCTGGTTCTGGCTTAAAGCTTGGCTGAGGTTTGGGTTTGGGTTGAACTTTTGGCTTAGGTTTAGGTTTAGGCTTAGGCTTGGGTTGAACTTTTGGTTTGGGTTTTGGCTCTACTGTTGGACTCTGCACCTCTATGGAGCTGATTTTAAGAGCTATTTTTTTTTCTATCTGCACCTTTTTATGCTCTATTGTCACAGTAGCTACTGCCCAGATATGTAGAGCTACTACCGTTAAAAAGATAGGTACAAACCAAGCTCTACTCAAGCTCTAAAACCTGTAGGTAGCATGAAGTGCTGGCAAGAACCCCATCTGCTCTACAACTCCGCTCTCTTCATACTCATCATCATACTCCTTGCTTGAGATATTTTTGTGTATCAGAGCTGAGAGATTCATAAGCTCTAAAGATAGCTCTAAACTACTGTTTGTGTAGTTGAACTTTTTACCTATCTGAATATCTAGATCATAGTAGTCGCGGTACCTACTGCTATAGTACTCACCATAGATGGGTTTTTTGTATGTTTTACCTTCATACTGATACTCCTGTGTTCCTACAATAGGTGTATATGGTGCTCCGCTACTATATTTTGCAAGTAGTGAGACTCTATAGTTATTTGCAAATCTATAGTTAGTATTGACCTGTAGGGTGTGTGGTATATCACCCTGAAACTTGTACTGTTTTGTATCTTCTGTATCTAGTGATCTTTTAGCAGATGTGTATGTGTAGGCTATGATGA
>JAMONY010000028.1 GCA_027066325.1 Helicobacteraceae bacterium
CTCACCACTGCAAACAAATGCCTTTAAGTTTATGTATCTAGCACCATTTTGAAGCTCAAATGAGAGACCTTGATGGTAGTGACCTTCGACTAAAGTATCACAACTCTCTAGCTTTAAAGGCTCTATGTGAGAGAGTACAAACTGGTCAAAATCTTCTATGTTATGATGGTTATTTTTACGCATCAAGTAACTCTGTAGAGAGTTTAAAATCCTATTTTTAAGTACTACATCTAAGACATTTAATAGCTTTAATGCAAAAGTGTTGCGTATGATTTTACTATATAGATGGTAGCTAAATGGCTGATTAAAATCTCCATGTGCTACATAAACTCTCTGTTTTCTATAAGAGCATACAAGTGGCTGACGACTCAAAGGTATGATCTGCATGTCTGTAAATATGCCCTCTAAACAGAAGTCATGATTTCCTTCAAGATAGATGGCCTCCACCCTCTTGCTGATTTTATTAAGCAGATTTATCGCCTCTATGTTTATCTCAACCGTTGTAGCTATAGGCTTAAATAGCAAGTCAAAAATATCACCACAAAGTAGTAGTTGTGTTGTCTCTATCTTGCCGCTATCTATGGACTTAAGAAGATTTAGGAATTGAGGCTCTCTTTGACTATAGTGTGCATCACTAATAAAAAGTGCGCCAGGCTTTATCTCAAGGCACATACGCTATGTCTGGTATGCCTACATCTTCATCAAGACCCATCATCAAATTTGCATTCACAACAGCTTGAGATGATGCTCCTCTAAGTAGGTTGTCTATAGATGAGGCTATAAAAAGTGTATTGGCACTTCTAGTAGCGTAGATATCACAAAAATTTGTCCCTGCACTCTGTTTTGCACTTACTGGCTGTTCATATATACGCACAAAAGGACTCTTTGCATAAAACTCTCTCAATACCTCAACTGGATCAAAATCACCATCTACACTAACATATATGGAACACAACATACCTCTAGTAAGAGGCAATAGGTGAGGCACAAACTTCACTCTACTCTCATCTACTAACAACATCTGTGCGATCTCTGGTGCATGACGATGCTCAAAAGGCTTATAGGCAAATACATTTTCATTAATATGTACAAAATGACTCTCGTTAGTCAGTTTTTTTCCAGAGCCACTCACACCTGTTTTAGCATCTATGATAATAGGGCTATCTTTTTGCAGATACTTCATAAATGGCAATATAGCTAGCAGTGAAGCTGTAGGATAACACCCTGGATTTGCAACCAATGAACTTTCACAAATCTGCTCCTGATTTAACTCAGGTAGCCCATACGCTGCTATCTTAAGATTTTCTCTATCTGTGTGTGGCACATAGTAACTCTCATAAGTTTTAAGATCTAGTCTATAATCCGCAGAGA
Source organism: Helicobacteraceae bacterium (assembly GCA_027066325.1). Taxonomy (GTDB): domain Bacteria; phylum Campylobacterota; class Campylobacteria; order Campylobacterales; family Sulfurimonadaceae; genus Thiomicrolovo. Next base: position 1,372 of record JAMONY010000028.1, read on the forward strand.
GATCTACAACTTTGACTCCAAGTGCAACCAGATCTTTAACATAACCCATAGATGCAGTGTGAGGAAGAGCCAAAAATACCAACTCACAACCTCTTGCTATCTGCTCAACATTAGCATCAATTACACTCATATTACAGATACTAGCTAGTGATGGATGAAGCGTATCTACTCTACCGCCACCCTCACTAGTTGCCACTAAGCTCAACTCAAAGATTGGATGTTTTAAGATGATCTTAATGAGCTCTAATCCAGTGTATCCACTAGCTCCAACCACACCTACTTTAATCATGGCACTCAAAGACTATCTCCTTGTAGCTTACATCTAACACCTCGTACTCTCTTTTGCCTCCTGGAAGTACCATGTTCACCTCATCACCCTCCTCTTTGCCTAGAAGTGCTTTTGCAACTGGTGAACTAAATGAGATAAGCCCCATAGATGGATTGCTCTCACAACTACCTACTATGGTATAGCTTAGCTCCTCGTCAGTTGAGAGATCACAAAGTAGCACCGTAGAGCCAAAACTCACACGCGAATGCTCTAGTGATGATGGATCAACTATCTTTGCATTGATCAAGATTGAGCTTATATCTTCTAATCTATCATCTATCTGTGACTGACGCTCTTTAGCAGCATGATACTCAGCATTCTCTTTAAGATCACCCATTGCAACTGCCTCCTCTATCGCCTTCACGATAGCGGGTCTCTCCACCTGTTTAAGACTATTTAATTCTGCTTGAAGCTTCTCGTATCCAAACTTTGTCATAGGCTCTATATTTTGCACTACACTCTCCGATGGTTGTTTTGTTTAATTATAGCGAAGTTAATGTACACATAAGCTTTAATAGATATAATTCCAGCCTTCAACCACTATAAATGCGCTCGTAGCTCAGCTGGATAGAGCACTGGTTTGCGGTACCAGAGGTCACAGGTTCGACTCCTGTCGGGCGCACCATCTACATTTAGATCTATCTTAAAGTATCTAAAAACAGTACTACATATCGATTTTAACCAACTCTCAACCCAAGCATGACTACTACAACACAGATAGTAAAATTCTCAATATACAACCTCGCTAACACGAAATATAAACTTAAACTTAAACTTTATAAACTTATGGTACGATTAAGTCTAATAAAAACCAGCGGATCATCACAAGGGCTTATTTGGTGCAATATGGAACAATTAACAGACTTAAAAGCAATACTACACTCTAAACGAGCCAATAT
>JAMONY010000029.1 GCA_027066325.1 Helicobacteraceae bacterium
TCAGATCTTATCTGCAGAACATCCTCTGACTCTCCATATCTCTCTTGTTCACTTAGATCCTTTACTGGTTCAAGCGATAACTCATCTCTAAGCCAAGCGATATACTCACTCTTGTATGGACTCTCTTCATAATCAGATTTCATCTTATAGCTACTTCCATCCATGAGCTCTACATCAAACGAGAGTATTCTTAAAAATTCATTGATATTTTTAGCTACGATACGAATACTACCCTCACTTCCGTAGTTAATGATAGGTGCATTCTCAAGATCTCTATTCTCATCTCTAATCCAAAATGCAACAAAGCCACCAGTGCCATCAACATGTGCAAATTTTTTGATATGCTTTCTGTACTCTATCTCCTGTTTAAGAGATTTAAAATTAATGAGGTATGAGTAATCATCCTCCTGAGTATCTAAACAAAAACTTTGAGAATACAACTCTGCGCCATACTGCTCTTCAAATGCATAGAGTGCTACAAGAGCTTTTGGAAGTTGATAGTTAGCTCCAACTGTTTGGTCTCTATATTTATCTACACCCACTGCTGCTCCTTGTTTATACAAACAACCACTACCTATAAATAGTGTGCTAAATATAAAAATAGTTAAGAAAATTCTAGTTTTTTTAATTTTTTGCATAAATAAAAACTCCACCAATATAGATCTAAGCAGAAACAGAACTACTGTAAACTACAGTAGCCCGTCAAATTGGGTTACACCAAATAGACTAAAGTTTGTTGTGTAGAGTTCTACTTATACCGATAGGTGATGCGGCCTTTATCAAGGCTGTATGGTGTAAGCTCTAGCTTTACCTTATCTCCTGGGAGTATTTTGATATAGTGCATGCGCATCTTGCCTGCTATGTGACACAGTATCACATGTCCGTTTGGTAGCTCTACTCTAAATGTAGCATTTGGTAGTGCCTCTACTACTTGTCCATCTGTCTCTATAACATCATCTTTTGCCAATCTATACTCCTTGTGATAAAATCTCTGCTCTGCCATCTATGATAGCTACTGTATGCTCATAATGTGAACCATTTAGACCATCTTCGCTAGTCACATCCCAACCATTTTTCAAAATAACGGCTCCGCCCTCTTTTTGACATATCATCGGCTCAAGACAAAATACCATTCCATTTTTGATCTTGGGTCCTGATTTTGGGTTTTTACCTTCAAGATAGTTTGGGATCTCTGGTTCTTCATGTGGTTTGCGACCTATGCCGTGACCACAAAAACCTTTAAGTGGAACAAAGCCTCTGCCTACAATAAAGTCTTCAATCTCTGCAGAAAGCTCTTTAAAACGCATGCCAACCTCTATGGTGTCTATAGCGTAATATAAAGCATCTTTTGCACAAGAGATAAGAGCTTCATTCTCCTTGGAGCACTCACCAACACTTACTGTAACAGCAGCATCTCCAAAGTAGCCGTCAAGCTCAACACCTATATCATACCCTACAATATCACCATCTTTTAAGAGATAATCTGTGGGTATGCCGTGAATAATAACTTCATTAACTGAGGTACAAAGAGCTGAAGGAAATCCATAAAGACCCTTAAAAGAGGGTTTTGCTCCACAACTCAATATATACTCTTCTGCTATTGAGTCTAGTTCACTTAAGCTCATGCCAGCTCTACTATTGGCACTAACAAGCTCTAGTGTTGAAGCAACAATAGAGTTAGAGCGACGAAGCCTCTCTATCTCTTTAGGTTTTCTAAGCGCAATCGCCATAAAGTCTATAGACCAACCGCGCTAAGGGTTTGATACTTACTAGAGTAGATCTGGGCTTCAACTTTTCTCATCGTATCAAGTGCAACTTGAACTATGATCAGAACAGCAACACCTCCAAAAAAGAACGGCACACCCATAGCGCTAACTATGATCCAAGGCAGTGTTGCTACAAGACCCAAATATATGGAGCCTGTAAAAGTCAACCTTGATGCAGTCTCATTTAAAAATAGAGCCGTTGACTCACCTGGACGCACACCAGGAATAAAGCCACCCTGACGCTTTAGATTATCTGCTATATCTTTTGCATTAAAAACAATAGATGCATAAAAATATGCAAAAAAGACTACAAACAAAAATGTAAGCAGATGGTAAAGATACCCATTTGGATTTAAAACATCCGATATAGACTGTATGATCGGATTTGTACTAGTTGAGAGTACCGTCATAGGAAACATCAGTAGTGCAGATGCAAAGATGACCGGTATAACACCCGATAAGTTAACTTTAATAGGTATATAGTTCATAACTCTCTTGTTTTGATTTTGCATAATCGTTTTTTTAGCATAAGTGACAGGGATTCTCCTCTCACCAAGCTCAACATAGATAATGACAAAAACAGTAGCAAAGATAAGAACTAGTATGCCAATAACAGTGATAAAACTCATAGCACCAGTATTGAGCATTGTTACGGTTTGACCTATAGCTGATGGTATAGATGAAACTATACCAGCAAAGATAATCAATGAGATACCATTACCGATACCACTTTGTGTAATCTGCTCACCAAACCACATAAGTAGCACTGTACCTGCAACCATTGAGACCATTGCTACAAGCATAAATGTTGTGTGATCTATAAGTATTGCGCTACTACCGTCTGGTCCTGTTAGACTCTGAAGTCCGATGCTTACACCAATCGCTTGTACTATAGTTATACCGATAGTAGCATAACGAATAATCTGCATGTATTTTACCATGCCATCACGATCTTTTTTCATCTGAGCTAGTGCTGGAAATGTTGCAGCTAAAAGTTCCATGATAATAGAGGCAGTAATATAAGGCATAATACCCAATGATATGATAGAGAGTCGCTCAATAGCATTACCACTAAACATATTCATAAGCCCTAAAGCATTTGTCTCATCTGAGTTGAAAAATGAAGCTATGACATCTATATCGACACCTGGAACTGGCACATAAGCCAGCAGGCGATAGAGTAGCAAGAAGCCAAGTGTTATGAGGATCTGGTTTACAAGTTGCTTATTCATCTACTTGCCAGTTGTAGTTATGTTGTCATCTTTGATCTTAGACTTTAAAGCCGCTGCTTTAGAGCCTATAAGCTTAACTTGCGTATAGAGTCTTGGAACTTTATGTACTGCTCTTACAGACTCTAGAGTGATCTCATCAAGATCTGCTACCATCTGTGCCTTATCGACATTGATAGCAAATGGCTTAAGTACGCGTGATGTAAAACCGATCTTTGGAAGTCTCTTTGCAAGTGGCTGTTGACCACCCTCAAAGTTTCTTTTACGGCTATAACCTGTGCGTGATTTTTGCCCTTTGTTACCGCGAGTAGCAGTCTTACCCATACCACTACCTTGACCGCGACCTACTCTTTTGGTCTCTTTAGTAGAAGATGGGGCTGGTGATAGATTTTCTAATGCCATTACTTATCCTTTTATACGCTGAAGCGCTTCTATGGTTGCACGAACAACAGTACCAGGGTTGTTAGAACCTATAGATTTGGTCAATATATCTTGTATACCTGCTAGCTCAAGAACTGGTCTAAGTGCACCACCCGCAATTACTCCAGTACCTTCAGATGCTGGCTTAAGTAGTACTCTACTAGCGTTAAACTTATGCTCTATGTCGTGAGCAATAGTTGTACCTTTGATCTTAATTTCTGTTAAGTTATTGTGGGCATCTTCAACAGCTTTGCGAATCGCTTCTGGAACCTCTTTTGCCTTACCATAACCATAACCAACTACACCTTTTTTATTGCCTATAACAACAAGTGCAGTAAATCTAAAGCGACGACCGCCCTTTACAACTTTGGTGACTCTGCCGATCTTTACAATTGACTCTTCGAACTCTTCTTTATTGATATCTTGCATCAATCACCCCTTAAAACTTGATTTCATTTGCACGCAACTCATCTGCAAATGCTTTAATGACACCGTGATACACATAACCATTACGGTCAAATGTAATCTCACATATATCTGCGCTTTTTAGTTTCTGTGCAAAATCTTTTGCTAGCGCAACTGCACCTTCTCTATTGGCTTTTGCGCCAATAAATTTGGTATTTGAAGCTACAAGTGTAGTAGCCTCTGTATCATCAATAGCCTGAGCAGATAGATAGCGATTTGAGCGAAAAATGCTCACGCGTGGCTTAGTGCTTATGCCAGAAATCTTAGCGCGAATACGCCTCTTTCTCTGTAGACGGCTTGACGCTTTTGTTTTCAATACTTTAAGTCTCATCTAAAGCCCCTTACTTCTTAGCTGTTTTACCGGCTTTACGCACGATATGCTCTTCAAGATATTTGACACCTTTGCCTTTGTAAGGCTCTGGAGGACGAAATGCTCTAATCTCAGCAGCCATCTGACCTAATGTCTGATTATCTATGCCTTTTAGAGTGATGATGTTTTTCTCAACACTAACATTTACACCATCTGGTATATCATAGTTAATATCATGAGAGAATCCTAGTTGCAAATTAAGAACTTTACCTTTAACGGCTGCTCTATAACCAACACCATTAATCTCAAGCTTGCGCTCAAAACCATCTATTAAACCTTTTACAATATTTGCAGATAGTGCACGATAAGTACCCCAAAATGCTCCATGCTCTTTAGAGTCTGAAAGCCTTGCTATTTTTAAAAGATTACCTTCAACAGTAGCTGTAGCATTGCCTCTAAGATCTAGTGTGCGCTCATCTTTGCCTCTTTTAAAAGAGATGATGCTACCATCAACACTTACGCTGATATCTGCTGGAAATTCGACTGGAAGTTTACCAATTCTTGACATCTTCTATCTCCTTACCATACTGTACATAGTACTTCACCGCCAACGCCAAGCTCATAAGCTTTATCGTTTGGTAAAACACCACTTGATGTGCTGATTATGACTGTCCCATAACCGTTCTTAAATCTCTTAATATCGTCACGACCTTTATAGATACGACGACCAGGCTTAGAGACTCTCTTGATCTCATTGATCACGGTCACTCCGTTATCGTCATACTTAAGCACAACATTTATGCTCTTTTTATTGCCATCTTCTATAACATTGAAGCTATCTATATAGCCTTTATCTTGTAGTATTGCTACAACCGCCTCAACTGACTTTGAATGCATAAGTGTTGTCACGCTTAAACGACGCGTTGCAGCATTACGAATACGAGTCAAAGAGTCTGAAATCAGATCATTTATCATTATTTTTCCTTAGTTAACAGTTAGTAGTTTCAAGCTTACCAGCTTGACTTTCTAACGCCTGGGATTAAACCCTCATTTGCCATTTTTCTAAAACAGATACGGCAGATACCAAAATCGCGGATTACAGAGTGTGGACGACCACAGATCTGACAACGCGTATAACCACGAACCTTAAACTTAGGCTCTCTTTTTGCTTTAGCTATCATAGACTTCTTAGCCATCTTCTCTCCCTTTTGCAAACGGCATACCAAGAGCTTCTAGTAGAGCAAAGCCCTCTTTGTCGCTATCGGTAGTTGTTACCATAGTAATATTCATACCGTGAATCTGCATGATTGAGTCATAATCAACCTCAGGGAAGATAAGCTGCTCATCAAGACCAAAGTTATAGTTACCGCGTCCATCAAAACCATTTCTAGGTAGACCCCTAAAGTCTTTTACTCTAGGTAGAGCAATAGAGATCAGTTTATCTAGAAAAACATTCATGTTTTTATCTCTTAAAGTCACCTTAACACCAACTGGCATCTGCTCACGAACTTTAAAGCCAGCAACTGACTTCTTAGCCTCTACAACAACTGCTTTTTGACCAGCTATTGCACTGATAGTGTCTTGGATATTCTGGATAAGCTTATTGTCCTTCATAGCAAACCCTGTTCCAACTGAGATAATAATCTTCTCAACAGCAGGTATGCTCATAACACTCTTTATGCCAAGTGAAGCTTGTAGCTCAGGCTTTAGTGATAAGTACTTCTCTCTCATTCGTGCCATCTCTACGCCTCCACTTTTTTAACATTTGATATATCCATAGGCATCTCTTTGTTATTGAAGCCGCCTTTAGGGTTATCTTCTGTAGGCTTAATGCTCTTTTTAACTACCTTGCAACCTTTGACGATAACTTGATTTTTTGATGGGATAACCTTTAAGACCTCTGCTTGAGTGCCTCTATCATCACCAGTAATAATCTCTACTGTATCGCCTTTTTTAAACTTAATTTTTGCCATCTATACAACCTCCGGAGCCAAAGAGACTATCTTCATAAAACCAGCGTATCGTACTTCACGACTTACAGGTCCAAAGATACGCGTACCTATTGGCTCTTTTTTAGTATCAAGTATAACTGCTGCATTGTCATCAAAGCGGATTAAAGAGCCATTCTCTCTTTGAACCTCTTTTTTTGTGCGAACCACAACTGCTTTAATTACTTGACCTTTTTTTACTTTACCTGTTGGTGTAGCTTTTTTAACTGACGCAACTATAACATCGCCAACTGAAGCATATCTACGCTTTGAACCGCCAAGAACCTTGATACACATGATCTCTTTAGCACCTGTGTTATCAGCCACTGTCAATCTTGTAAAACTCTGTATCATGAAGTAGCCTCCTTCACAACTGACTTGAGCTCAAATGACTTGCTTTTAGATAGAGGTCTACACTCTACTGCAACAATCTCATCGCCAACACTCAAAGAGTTATCTGCATCATGGATGAGATACTTCTTAAATCTCTTAACAGTTTTGTGGTAGCGAGGGTGCATTACGCGTCTCTCAACAACAATTGATGCTGTCTTATCGCCAGATATCTTAACTACTACACCCTGAATTTCTCTTTTTGACATTCGGGTCTCCTTACTCTGCTGCGCTAAGCGCAGTATTGATTTGGGCAATCTCTTTTTTTACAGTTCGCAGTTCGCTAGTGTTCTGAAGTTGCATCGTTTTTTGTTTCATCTTAAGGTTAAACAGATCATGTTTTTTCTGCTTCAAAAGAGTGTGTAACTCTACACTACTCATCTGTGCTAACTCAATATATTTCATTGTCCATCTCCGCCGTTACTATTTTTGTCTTGAATGGTAGTTTGTGCATAGCGAGAAGTAGTGCTTCACGCGCTAAAGTCTCATCTACTCCACCCATCTCAAAGATGATGCGACCTGGCTTAATATTCATAACCCACTGATCAATCGCACCTTTACCCTTACCCATTCTAACCTCAAGAGGCTTCTTAGTCAATGGCTTATCAGGGAAAACTCTAATCCAGATCTTACCTTGTCTTTTAATGTGACGCGTTGCAGCGATACGAGCTGCTTCTATCTGACGAGAGTTTATCCTACCAGCTTCAACCGCTTTAAAAGCGATATCACCAAAAGATAGCTTGTAGCCAGATCTTGCATAACCGCGATTACGACCCTTCATATACTTTCTATATTTCATTCTCTTTGGCATTAACATACTAATCAGCCTTTACATTGTCGCGACTACGAGGTCTGCGCTCTTTTTTCTCTTCTTTTATCTCTGGCTGGATACCTTTGGTTAAAACTTCACCTTTAAATATCCACACCTTAACGCCTATAATCCCATAAGTAGTGTGAGCTTCAGCAAAACCGTAATCTATCTTAGCGCGTAGTGTATGAAGAGGAACTCTACCCTCTCTATACCACTCCGTTCTAGCCATTTCAGCACCACCAAGACGACCAGCTACTGCTATTTTGATACCTTTTGCACCAGCTCTTTGAGCGTTCTGAATAGTCTTTTTCATAGCACGACGAAAAGCGATACGGCGCTCTAGTTGAGTAGCTACATTTTCAGCAACAAGCTGTGCTGCTATGAGAGCCTTCTTCTCCTCTTTAATGTTAACCGAGATACTCTTGCCTATTAGATTCTGCAAAGATGTCTTTAGCTTCTCTATATCTGCGCCTTTTTTACCTATGATGATACCAGGACGAGCGGCTACTATGGTAACACGCAATCTCTTAGCAGTTCGCTCAATAATGATGTTGTTAACACCAGCATAGTAGAGCTCTTTTTTAAGAAATTTTCTTATCTTATAATCTTCACCAAGTGACTCAGAAGCAGTTTTAAAATTCGGATACCATCTTGACTCCCAGTTACGGTTGATACCAAGACGGAACCCTATTGGATTTACTTTTTGACCCATGACTACTCACCCTTCTTATCAATGAATTTTTTTGCATCTTCGATAGAGTCTTTGAAGTCACCTTTAAAAGAGTACTTCTCTTCCATTATGGCTATCTTCTCATCTGTCATGTTTGCAATATCTTCGTATGTGAAGACGCCCTCATCATTGAGCTTACCTTCGTACACTTTGCCAATGCCTTTGACTTTTGTCAAATCATCACCATTTTTTGCATCACTTTTGCTAGTGTTGCTCTTAGTTGAGGTCTGCTCTGATTGTGACTTATCTGCTTTGGCAACCTTAGGTGCACTCTTTTTTGAAGCTACAGCCTTAGTTGATTCATCACTATCTGATGCTGGATCTACAACCACAAGTATGTGTGCTGTAGGTTTACGAATACCAGATGCCATACCTCTAGCGCGTGGCTTAAATCGCTTAAGAACTGGACCATTATCTACCCTGCAAGATGTAACAACACAATCTTCTGCCTCTTCGCCGCTATTAGCAACTGCTGAAGCTAAAACTTTGTAGATAATCTTTGCAGCTTTGTTTGGTGTAAACTCTAGCGCTGCTAGCGCCTCTTCAGCGTTCATGCCCTGAATCTCTCTAGCGATAAGTCTTGACTTAGTAGGAGAGACTCTGATAAATTTTAGAAGTGCTCTTGACATATTAGCCCACCTTCTTTTGAACTGAGCCTTTATGACCCTTAAAAGTTCTAGTTGGTGCAAACTCACCGAGCTTATAGCCTATGTGATTCTCTGTGATATACACAGGGACAAACTGGCGACCATTATGGACGCTAAATGTTAAACCAATCATATCTGGCATGATCATACTTCTGCGTGACCAAGTTTTGATAGGTTTTTTACTCTTTTCCTCTTTTGCTTTGATCACTTTTTTCATCAAATGATCATCTATAAATGGACCTTTTTTAACTGAACGAGCCATCTGTTAACCTTTCTTTCGGCGAGTGATGATAAGTTTATCACTAGCTTTTTTACGACGAGTTTTAGCACCTTTAGTAGGTTTACCCCAAGGAGTAACCGGGTGACGACCTGAGTTTGTCTTACCTTCACCACCACCGTGCGGGTGATCTATCGGGTTCATAGCAGAGCCACGCGTCTGAGGGCGTTTACCCAAATGACGCTGTCTACCTGCTTTTGCTATAACGATATTTGAGAACTCTTCATTACCCACTATGCCTATAGTTGCCATACACTCACCAAGCACATATCTCATCTCTGATGATGGTAGTCTAAGTGAAACATACTTGCCTTCACGACCCATAATCTGAGCAGATGTACCTGCTGATCTTGCCATTTGAGCACCTTTTCCAGGCTTAAGCTCTATGTTATGGATAGTTGTACCTATAGGTATATTGATAAGCTTCATAGCGTTACCAGGCTTAATATCTAAACCCTTATCTGCGCTCATGATCTTATCACCAACAGCTAGATCACGCGGTACGATAATATAACGCTTATCTCCATCTACATAGTGTACAAGAGCTATGCGACAGTTACGGTATGGATCATACTCAATAGTCGCTACAGTACCTGGAATATCAAACTTATTTCGTTTAAAATCGATGATACGATATAGCTTCTTAGCTCCAGCCTCTCTATGGCGCGATGTGATGCGTCCATTGTTATTTCTACCCGCATGTTGTGGTAGTTTTTTAAGAAGTGATCTAACTGATGCCTTTGCCGTTATGTCCGATGAGTCTATGTTTGTATAGAAACGACGACTCGGTGTTATTGGTCTATATGTTTTTATTGCCATCTCTATACCGCCAACGATTCAATTGATGCGCCTTCAGGTAGTAGCACATAGAACTTTTTAAAATCTTTTTGCTTACCAGTTACGCCACGGAAACGCTTAGTTTTACCGCTCTGATTTAGTGAGTTTATACGCAATGGCACAACACCAAAATACTCACGAAACACCTCTTTTAGTCCACTCTTCGTCATGCGTGGTGATGTCTGTACAACTACAACACCGCTCTCTTGCATAGCTAGAGTCTTCTCTGTGTATACGATTGACTTAATATCTGTAATATCTGCCATCTTAACTCTCTTTAGTAAGATTTTCCCATACTGCTCTCTCTATAACTACAGAGCGGTATGCTGATGCCAAAAAGGCATTTAACTCATTTGCTTCAATGAGGTATGTTTTAGCGATATTTCTAAATGCTAAAAATGTCTTCTCATCTATCAGACTCTTAACTATAAGTGTATCTCTTACGCCAAGTTTATCAAAGATAGTTTGAGCATCTTTTGTTTTGCCTGAGTCAACCTCTAGGCTATCTATTATAAATAGCGAACCAGCTGCTGCGTGAGCATCAAGAGCAAACTTTAGAGCTAATCTCTTCTGCTTTTTGTTCACTTTCTGGTTGTAGTTACGACCTGTATTTGAGCCGTGAGCTACTGCACCACCAACCCATATTGGAGATCGACGCGAACCAGCTCTTGCACCACCACGACCTTTTTGTGCAAATGGTTTTTTTCCACCACCACGCATCTGAGATCTTGTCTTAGTTGAAGCTGTATCTGCTCTAAGAGCTGCTTGATACGACTTTACATACAGATACAAGTTGTGTGAGTTGATACCAGAAAAACTCTCTGGTAGCGCCAACTCTGATGCTTTTTCAAAATTATTATTAAGTACTATTGCGCTCATTATTTGACAACCTTTATACGACCCAAAGCACCGTTTGGACCAGCTATAGAACCAGCTACAACTAGTATGCTATTTTGCTCATCATAAGATATAACTTGGTTTTTAACACTCTTTTGAACATTGCCGTATTGACCTGGCATCTTACGACCCTTCATAACACGACCTGGCCACTCACAGTTACCGATAGAACCACCTGTACGGTGAAAACGCGAACCGTGTGAACCTGGACCACCAGAGAAGTTCCAGCGCTTAATTACACCGCTAAAACCACGACCTTTAGTAGTAAATGATGACTTGATCACTTTTGCACTACCAAGTGGAGCTCTATCTAGATCTCCAGCTTCGCTATTTGTTACATTCATAGTTACAAAACGGTTAAACTCTGAGCTTAGAGAGTACTTTTTTTGCTGACCCTCTATGGCTTTGTTGAGTTTTTTGCCATTACTATATGCAACAACTGCTCTACCATTTTCTACTTCACAAACCTTAGCTTCTACCACCTTTAAAAGGGTAACAGGAGAGCTAGGAACAGTGATTGTACGGCTCATGCCGATCTTTTCAACGATAAATTCCATCTATAATCTCTCCTATTTATCCATAGAGCGGACTTCTACATCCACTTCAGGTGCAAGATCTAACTTCATTAGCGAATCAACTGTATCAGGCTGAGCTGATACTATGTCGATAAGACGCGAATGCATGCGAATCTCAAACTGCTCACGACTGTCTTTATTGACATGAACAGACTTTAAAACTGTATATTTACGAATCTTGGTCGGAAGAGGTATAGGACCTCTTATCTGCGCACCAGTACGCTTAACAGCTTCAACGATAGAGCTTACTGAACGATCCAACACACGGTGGTCGTACGCTCTTAGTTTCAAACGAATCATTTCCATCTTTTTTCCTCATAAAGAACTCGTTAGATCTGTCGCAACTCTTCTTGATTGTAGGTCGCACAAAAGCCACTGCACAACCAATAAGAGCACTGTCTAACTATTTTAGAGAGCGCGATTATACTCAAAATAGGACAAAATATCAATACTTTGTAGATAAAAAGTGTAAATTTGCTCTATTTTATTTCCTTTTAAAAAGGAAATGGTACAATGGCTCTATGGATCTATTAGAGAGGCTCTACGCTCAACAACTAACATCAGCTGGATACAAAGAGCGTAAATTTGTAGTACCAACACACTCTTTTGTGCTACAAGGTGTCACACTATCTGGTAAAAGCGAACTGATTAAACACTACCTGCTTCAGCTACCAAAAGCTACCTACCTATATATAGACTGCTCAGATATACGCATAGAGATAGAGCAGTTTAATGCTACAATTGAGACCTTTTGCTCTACAAATAGAATCTC
>JAMONY010000030.1 GCA_027066325.1 Helicobacteraceae bacterium
GATACTTAAACATCTTGCAGACTCACAGCAGAAGATAGAGCTTTTGTAGATATCATGTCATATGTCAAAACCTAAAAAGAAGTTTATTAGAGCCCATGAGGGCACACACCCACTTTTACAAAACGAAGATACACTCTCGCTCAAACTAGAGAAGATAGAGCAGATCATAGATGAGCTTGAGTGTAGTGATGATGAAGCAGATGAGCTTATTAGGGTTTTTTCAGATATCCGTACTAGAAAAATCACTAGTGCCAAAATGGCATCAAAACTAAAACATATGCGTTTTGAGACAAAGCGAAGAAGAGTTGAGAGTGCTCTTGATAGCAGATTTGACATAGGAGATAGACTCCTCTTTTATGCACCACTATCGTACAATATTTTTGGCAAAAAATTTACAAAAATTCATGAGTTAAAGTCTAAACCATTCACCTACTCATATCTACATGATAGTGATGAAAAATCACTAATATCTGAGCTTAAAGAGATTAAAAATAGCATCATAAAAGAGACTGAAGAGAGTCTTGGTCTCTTTTTAAGTAGCATAGAGCTAGACAATCCATATCTAAGCAAAGAGCAGATATTGACAATACTCAAAAGTGCTCCAGTAGAGTCTGATCTACTACTACCTCCCATAGATAAAGATCTACTGCTAAATATACTACGCAAAATAGGCAGTATAGATAGTCTATATATAGATAACGGTGAGGTTATATGTAGCACAGAACAGCGATACACTCCAGATGGTTTTAGTAGATCCATAGTCTACGAAGCTCATACTACAAAAGAGCATAAAGAGCTACTCCAAAACATATATCTGGGTCTTCATATAGAGCTACAGACAGACTCTAGCAATGCACAAGAGAGTTTTAACGCACAGCTTCAAGAGCTACGCAAAGAGTGTGCAGATCGCTCCAAGGCTCTACTTAGCAAAGAGCAGATAGATAACTGGCTAGAGAATGAGATCACCACATATCACTATAGTGATCTATATATAGATACAAAATCATATAGAAGAGTGCTATTTCACTTTGACCGTTTTATGTTAGATATAAGAGTCAAAGAGCAGAGACAAAAGCTTTTAGCAAGAACTATTCGTGACTTTAAAAACCTTTTTCCTCAAGCTAGATCTATGCATAGAGAGATCATATTTTACACAGGTCAAACCAATAGTGGCAAAACCTACAGAGCTCTCAAGGAGTTAAAAGAGGCAGACACAGGCTACTACTTAGCACCTCTTAGACTACTAGCACTTGAGGGCTACGAAGATCTCTGTAGTAGCAACATATCTGCTTCACTTATCACTGGAGAGGAGCAGATTATAGATGATGATGCAACACATATAAGCTCCACTATCGAGATGTTAGATTTTGCTACTGATGTAGATGTATGTGTCATAGATGAGGTACAGATGATTGATGATAGGGAGCGCGGATGGGCATGGGCAAATGCCATCATAGGTGCACCAGCCTCAAAGATTATATTGACAGGATCTATCTCTGCATTAGAGGCGATACAGAGACTAGCTTTGTACTTAAATGAGCCTCTAAAAGTAGTAGAGCTAGAGCGTAAAAATCCACTAAAACTACTCAATACCCATACCCCTTTAAACAAAATAGAGCCAAAAACAGCACTTATAGCATTCTCACGCAAAGATGTTCTGAGTCTAAAACAGCAGCTCTCAAAAAAGCATAGCGTAAGTGTAGTCTATGGTAATCTATCGCCTGAAGTACGAAGAGAGGAGGCACGCCGTTTTCGTAGCGGAGAGACCGAAGTGTTAATAGCAACAGATGCGATAGCCATGGGTCTTAACCTACCCATAAAAACCATACTATTTTCAAAACTAATCAAATATGATGGTCAAAGTGATAAACCATTAACACCATCACAAGTACATCAGATTAGCGGAAGAGCTGGTCGATATGGCTTAAGTGAGAGCGGATATGTAGGCACACTAAAAGCAGATACCCTAAAGATGCTACACTCCATATACAAAAAGAAGATACCAACAATCAACATGCCATTTAAAGTGATGGCATCTCTAGATCATATAGAGAAAATATCTCAGATTCTAGAGGAGAGCTCACTAACTAAAATACTAGATTTTTTTGTACAAAATATGCGTTTTGATGGACCGTTTCGTGCAACCAACATAGACTCTATGCTAGAGGCTGCGCAGATAGTAGATCGTTATGAGCTAGACCTAAAACAGAAGTACCATCTAGCTTCAGCTCCACTTACACTCAAATCTGCATATATAGTTAAAGCTTATGAGAGATACATAGAGCACATATCTCTCAATAGACCCATCTTATACGCATCAGCACCTCTGTTAAGCGAGTATGCTCACAGTATGAAAGAGCTATTGAATATAGAAGATAGAGTTAAAGAGATCACACTATACCTATGGCTTAGCTATAGATTTGAGTCTCTATTTGTAGAGTGTGAAAAGGCGCGCCAACATAGATCAAAACTTAACAAATACATAGAAAATTCTCTAAAAAATAGTCAATTTATCATGAGATGCAAAAGATGCAACAGACCCCTAAAACCCACCTCAAAACATAGCATTTGTGA
>JAMONY010000031.1 GCA_027066325.1 Helicobacteraceae bacterium
ACCCTTGATCTTCTCTAGCCACTCTTTAAGCTTAAGCTCAAAACCTATGCTGCTTAGCTCTACAAATCTGTGTGGCTCTTTAAGGTAGTTCTGCTTAACCCAACCACCGCTATCGTGTGGATACAGATAGTCTCTATTTTGCTGTGTTATATTTGGTGGAGGATCTAAAAGTAGACCATCTTTTATGGCTTGTTGTGCACTATTTATAGCCTTGTATGCACTGTTTGATTTTGGTGAAGAGGCAAGATATATGACCGCTTGAGCTAGTATGATGCGCGCTTCTGGATACCCTATCTGTTTAACACTAGTGAGTGTTGAGGTGGCTAGAGTTAGTGCTTGTGGATTAGCGTTGCCTACATCTTCACTAGCTAGTATAACTAACCGTCTTGCTATGAATTCAGGCGGCTCACCACCCTCAATGAGTCTAGCTAGATAGTAGATGCTAGCATCAAGATCAGATCCGCGTATGGACTTGATAAGCGCAGAGGCTAGATCGTAGTGCTCACGACTCTCTGAGCTGCCCCTGCTCTGTGAGAGTGGTTTAAGTGTCAACAGCAGCTCTTTAGTTATCTTCTTCTCTAAAGCAGTTGCATACTCTAGTAGCTTAAGCATCGCTCTAGCATCACCGCCACTTATATCGACCATATGCTCTCTTGCCTTCTGCTCAATCTCAATCTTTTCAGAGAGTATAGCTCTCTCTAAGATCTCTCTCATAGAGTCTTTATCTATGCCCTTAAGCTCAAAAAGCATGGATCTAGAACGAATAGCAGCTGTTAGTGAAAAAAATGGGTTCTCTGTAGAGGCTCCAAGTATGAGAGCTGTATTGTCCTCCATGATTGGAAGTAGCACCTCTTGTTGGTTTTTAGCAAGACGGTGAGCTTCATCGATAAATATGATCGGTTTTACTAGAGCATTTTTATATTGAGTTGCCAATACCCTTAACTGTTCAATCTTCAAAGATGTAGCATTTAGCTCAAAAAAAGGTCTATCCATGGTAGTGGCTATAGTGCGTGCTAGTGAGGTTTTCCCTGTGCCACTAGGTCCAAATAAAAAACTGTGCCCCAACGCATCTCTCTCACAAAGCTCTCTGAGTGGAGCACCTTTAGAGCACAAATGTGCCTGTCCAAAAAGCTCATCAAAACTCTTTGGACGAAACTTTAGAGCAAGATCTATCACAATCTAGCTAGCTATAGTCTTAATGTAGACTTTGCGCTGTTCGCGCGGACCATCAAACTCTGCAAAAAATACCCCTTGCCACTCACCCAAAAGTGGTTGAGCATCTATAACAGGGATAGATAGCGATACACCATTTCTAGCAGATTTTATGTGAGCTGCTGCATTGTCTCCGACATGTGCATACCGCACGCTATCAGGCGCAATTCTTGATAGTGAGCCTAAGATATCACGACGCAGACGCGGATCTACATTTTCAGATATGAGCACACTTACTGTTGTGTGGGGTGTAAAGATAACACATATACCATCTTTAATACCAGATGTAATAATAGCTTCTCTTATCTCTTGAGTAATATCAATCATCTCTGATCTACTTTTTGTATCTATATATAGTGTCTTCATTCTAAGCTCTCTCCTTCTTTTTCTGCTCTTGATGCTTGATAAACTCACGCAAGTTTGCATACTCCGCGCGACTAAGATATCTGCTCTTAGCACTTGGTAGATTATTTAACTCTATACCGCCATATGCTAATCGTCTAAGATCTGCAACTTCTGCCCCAAAGTGTGCAAAAAAGCGACGAATCTCACGATTTTTACCCTCACCTATAGCGATCTTGAGAGTTGAGTAGTCTGTGCTATTTTTTATCACTTGATAGGCAAAAAATGGTGCAAAGTTCATAGATCTTATCTTGCTTAGCTTATGTGCTCCAGCAGTTGCATCGTCTAACTCCAATCCACTCTTCATAGACTCTAACATGGCATCTGTAACAGAACCTTTGATCTTGACTTTATAGACTCTCTCAAGCTGCGAAGTCATAAGAGTAGAGGCAACTTTTGGGCTATCTGTAAGTAGCAACAGCCCCTCTGTAGCGTAGTCTAGTCTACCAACAGGTATGAAGTGTTTAAACTCTTTGTGTAGCGAATCATAAACAATGCGTCTATTGCGCGGATCTTTTTTGCTCACAAGCTCACCGCGTGGCTTATTGTAGACTATCACTGTAAACATCTCATTTGGCACAACTTTTGTTCCACCAATGAAGACATTAGCATGCCCCTCATCGACTTGAGTGGCTGGATTGCGCTCAACCTCTCCATCAACTTTAACAAATCCATCTTGTATAGCCTTATCTGCCTCACGGCGTGAATATGTTGAGTGGTGAGATATATATTTGTTTAAGCGCATCATAGCTAAGACCTATTGAGTAGTTTGTTTTAGCAATTATATCCAAATATTGATCAAGGCTAGCA
>JAMONY010000032.1 GCA_027066325.1 Helicobacteraceae bacterium
CCCAAATAGTGCTAAGATTATCTATGACAATATTAGCTCAAAAGAGAAGAGGCTCTCTATGCTTAAGTATAAAAGACATGTTATAACGATGGGTGATAGAAGTGTTGATATCTTTGTAGAGATTGATGAGTTTGTGCAGAAGGTTTTAGAGTAGTCACTTTAAACTACCCATAAATACTCACCCTTAACTAAAAATCACAAGCAGATCACAAAACCTTTAAAGTATACTAATACAATCAGCAATCAAAGGTCAGATTAAAATGCTAAAACATCTCCTCATGACGGTAGTAGTACTGCTAAGTTTAACAGGCTGTGTAACATCAGAAGAGAGTCTAGATGATACTACTAACTCAAGCTCATCTACTAACATAAGCCAATCAAGTTCACTTAGTAGCAGCTCATATAGATCATCTAGTAGTGCTACATCAGTAGAGTCTAGCTCATCAGTATCTAGCATCTCTTCTTCTGCTCTAAGCTCATCTAGTTCAAGCTCTGTAGCAGATTCAAGCTCATCTATATCTAGCTCATCATCTAGCTCTACTGGTACCATTGTGCCATCTAGCTCTAGCTCATCATCTACTTCAAGTGCTCTAGCTACAAGCAGTCTAAGCTCATCATCTAGTAGCTCTACTCTAAGCTCATCTAGTCTATCATCATCTACAATAAGTAGCTCATCTAGTAGTATTAGTAGTAGTTCATCTAGCTCATCATCTATCTCTAGTAGCAGCTCTTCTAGTAGCATAACATCTAGTAGTAGCTCAAGCTCATCTGTAGCCAATGTCTACCTAGAGAGAGTAGATATACCTCAGTATGATCCAGACAACCCAACTCATGTGCTTATAACCACAGGTAACGGCATGTGGACATCATCTGTTCTTAATGACCCAAACTATAAACACTTCTATGTTGAGCCAGGAAGATATCAAGATCGATATATCAACCTAACAGCAAGTGGTACAGCGCAAGATAGGCGAACACTAAGTCTGCATAACGGCAATGATATACATCCTGCAGCGTTGAGTGATGATATGGTGGCTAATGTTCTATTTCATCTTGCCAATGCGAGCTACTGGACGATAGATAGAGTGGCTATTTTGGATACTATTTTATATTCTGAAGCCATAGCTCTAAGAGACAACTCTTCGCACAACATATTTAACCGTATCTATGTAGATAATTTTAACAATGGTCTATATATATTTGGTAGTGGTGATGCAAATGTGATCCAAAATAGTAGATTTAGCAACATGGGCCTTAGTGCTCCAGATGGTGTGGCACTTGGGTTGACTTGGGGAAACAATAAAGAGACTCTATACGCCATAAAAGATACAAAAATTATCAATAACGAGTTTTATAACTGTAACGACTCCATACAGCTAGTAAGAAGAAATCGATTGAGCGACAATATACTTCAAGATGTTAATTATGAAGGCACCGTTATAGATCATAACATTATGTATATTGATGATAAGATCTATACCAATGGATCGGGAGTTCTTGATCCAGATGGATTTTATGCACTAGCTGAAAATGCACTAGATATCAAAGCTGGTTCAGACAATGCAAACAAGCCTGTTGTAGTTACGAACAATAAGATGTGGGGCTACAGAATGTCCGATAACCTTGCAGGTGGCTCTAGAAGTGATCATGGTTCTGCTATTGTGGTGCATTTTGGTGCTCAAAATCTTAAAATAGATAGTAATATTGTATTTGATTCAGCACAAGGCATCGTAGCAGGAGCTAAAGATAGGTTTAGATTTGCACTAGGAGAGTCAGAGATTGTAAACAATATCTTCTACTCTACCGGAGCATTTATTGAAGCTACAGATCACTATGGAGCAGTTATGCTTTGGGAGACATCTGGTGTTGTATTTCAACAAAATACCATTGTCAATGCGCGAGTAAAAAGCATGTGGGGCAAGAGAACTATTTTTGATCTATCTTTTGAGAAAAATGTGATTATCGGTAGTGCGTCTGCTTATAATGAGAAACCAAGTCAAACTAGTTTTAACCATAACTACTACTACAATGCTACTGCAAGTGGATATGCATCTGGAGTTGATGATGTAGTATTTGCTACTCAAATTGAAGCTAAGATGAGTGATTATGAGTTTGTTTATGATAAATTTACACCAACCATAAAGAGAAAAGTGCTAAGAGGTGTTGCTACCTCTAGAGATAGTCCACACTATAATATAGCAGGAAGTGGCATTTTGTAAGATTGTGCGAGAGTGTATAAAATAACCTTAAAACCTTCTAGTAAAATAGATCAGGAGAAGATATGCGAAAGAGTCCCATCGCTCTTAGAATCTATAGCACCCATGAGGTTAAGTAGGAGAAATGAAAGATTGAATCTTGTATAAAGTTAATATTTTATATTGGTATAGTGAGTTTAGATCTTCACTCTTTTTTTTGTGAGTCTTGGAATTTTTCAAAATAGTGTAGCGGAAAATTTATAGTTCTTTTAAGTATGTTAAATGGTGTTGCTATCATATCTTTTGCAAGTAGACTACTGATTGTTGGGTCTTTGATATCTCCTGTTATCTGGATAGTTGTAAGCTCAGAGTTGTCATCTCCTGCCAATATATAACCTATGAGAGGGATTTTGCGTAGATTTTCAGCAGCTTTAATCTTGACTGATAACTCTACGCTCATAAGCTCAGTATCATAATCTACATATCCATCACCACTAAAGCTCATCTCATCAGTTATAGTTGTGATGTTGGTAAGTGAGAGGTTGTTGTCTTGAAAATCTAGCTTTGTGTATGCCTCTTTGATGTAGATTCCATCTGTTTTGTATGATGGAGACGAGAAGGTGATCAGTGCTGGTATGGTGTTAAAAAATGCAAAGATATTGTTAAGCACAACAAAGTCATAGACTGTGGTTTTTTCTATCTTGGCGATACCAGAGAAGTTGTCAGTAGCTCCATAAAGATCAAAAGAGAAGCTGCCATCATTAAAATCAGACAACAAGAAGATATTGTCCATAAACTCATCATCAAACCCATCTCCTTTAAGGTGAAACTGATCATCTATCACTTTAAGCATAGCGGTACCATCAGCCTTGATAAGTTGAGCTTGGAGTCTGTTGTTGCGGTACTTTATCTCTATTTTATCAGCTAATGCTTTGCGCTGTTTATCAAAATGTATAGCACTTTTTGTTGAGATGATATCGATATCTAAAGGGGTACTGTTGTTATCTATGGAGCTAGATTTTGACTGATGATCTGTATAAAATCTTCTCATTTCAGGAAGGTTGTAGGCTATGTTTGAAGAGTTGATCTCTACTCTATCATCTATCTTGATCTGTACGGTTTCATTGACTCTTAAGTTGATTGTTGAGTCTGCTGCCATAGAGCCTGTAAAGTTGTACTGCCATACTGCTTTGCTATCTTGCATGGTAAGAGCGTATGGGTAATCTACAACCCCTTCAAAGTAGTATGGGGCAGTAGATGTTGGTGAGTAGAGTGTGAATGAGCCTTGGATTAGGTCATACTCTCTCATAAGCTCAGATAGATCAGATAGGGCATCTATCCTGTAAAAGTGAGCCTTCCATCCATCATCGATGGTGGTGTACGAGAGGTATAGCGATGGTGCTATAACCTCATATTCGCTCTCTTTAGTTGGTATAATAAAGACTTTAATAGACTCTTGTTTATCAAAAAGTTTTCCAATCTGTCTATTTGTAAAAACAAAGTTTGTGATATCAAGTTTGGCAGAGTTGGTCTCAAACTCAATATCTGTTTTTACATCAGCATCTAAAAAGTCTCCAGCTCGCATCTTGATGCTATCTATGTAGAGACCATCACTATCTATAGTTGCTACAAATGGGTCTAACACTACCTCTATATCTTCTATAAGCCATCTGCTACTTTTTGATGATGTGATGGTTAGGTTTTGCTCAAAGTTTACATCTAGATTGATATTGTCTGAACCTTTGGTGAAACCAGCTATATCTAGCTGTATAACTCTAGCATTGAGCTTAAAACTAGGCTCTTTTAGCATAATCGAGCCATTGGCATTGAAGATGCTTTTTTGATCGTACACTATCTTGGTGGGTGGCAGATCAAGCTTAAGAGTCTCAAGATCAATATCAGCAATAAAGGCATCAATGACTATATCTTTATCTAAAAAGCCCCAGATGGAGCTCTCAAGTTCTATTTTGTCACCATCTTGATCGAAGATATATGTAAGTATGCTATTGGTGCTCTTTAGATAGAGTTTTGTTGTGCCAAAAAAGTGTTGAGCTTTTGAGATATCAAATCGTAATTTACCACTACTATTTTCTGGATTTATGTGACCACTGACACTAGCAGTAAGATTATTATCAAATAGCAAGATCTCCTCTATATTTAGTGCGATATCGCTACCTTCTAGATGAGCAGTAGAGTTTTTGACCCACACATCTAGTCCGCCTAGACTCACTAAACCATTGGTGATAAATTTACCCTTTGCCTCTGTATCTAGACTATCGAGGTCTATTTTGAGATCTAACTTAGTCTCTGTTGTACCCGATAGCTGCAGAAGTGGTAGGTCTATGCCATATGAGGCTATGAGTCTATGTAGATGTTTGTCTAGCCTAGCATTTAGTAGAAGGTGTACATCTAGTATATAGGGCTCTTTAGCAAACTCTATTTTAATCTCTGGTGAACCTGCATTGTGGGTATAAAATGTGCTATTTTTTGGAGTGACATACAAGGATGAGTCTGTAAATCTAACTACAACTTCTTTGGCATAAGCTGGCTCAAAGTCTTTGGCAAATAGGTATGAGACATCACTTAGTATAGCTTCTGCTTGTAGTGAACTCAATACACTTTGAGGATCTTTGTGCTCATATTGTAGCTCTAGGTTGCGTAGATCTATGGAGGCGTGTACAATCTGTTTGTTAAACCAGCTTGTTATCTGAGTATCTAGTGGCAGATGCCTTACTATAGGATCTGTTGAGCTGAAGTTTTTTATAGAGTGTGCTTTGAGTATCGATCTACTACTAGAACTACTAATTGTAGCTGCTATCTCAATATTGTCAATCATGATATGGGCGGTACTATTGATGCTCTCTTGGTCTGTATCTAAGGTACTGTTTAGCTCAATAGATGTGCTGTATCTACTTGAGTATAGATTAAGAGTGCTTAGCCAGAGAGCGTCACCTATGTGTCTAAGCTCCAAAGAGCCATTGTTATCTTGATCTGATATCTGCAAGATAGATCTTTTCTTAGGTATAAAATCTAAAGATAGCTCTAGTTCATCTGTGGAAATTCTCTTTATGTAGACTCTGTTGACTAATTTTTTTGAGTATCTTAGGAGCCTAAAAATATCCTTATATAGAGCTTCAGTATCTACTGAGTCTCCGTTAGTGTTACTATCTGTAACATCTATGCTATCTATCTCTACAATTAAGCCTTTATCCCATTTAATGTATAATTGCTTCAACTCTAATGATGGTGCATGAAGTCTATCTATCTGTACCCCATTGACGAGAAAAAAGTAGAGTAAAGAGAGCATGAAAAGAGCAATTAAGATAGTAACGGTGATAATGGAGTGGATCTTTAGCATGATCTTACTGCTTAGTTTATCGTTCATATACTACCTAAATATAGGGCTAGAGACCAAGTCGGTCATCTATATCCCTAAGGGATCAATAAGTAAGATTATAACACATTTAAGCGCGGATATAGATCAGTTGAGCACTATAGATAGATATGCTCTAAGAGTTTTTGGCTCTCCGCAGCACGGCTGGATAGAGATAGGACGCACAGAGCTAAGTCATGCAGACTTTTTGTATGCCATAACTCACCATAGAGCAGCCACACAAGAGATCACTCTTATACCTGGTGAGACAACATATATATTTTTAGATCAACTAAGCAGTAGTCTGGATCTAAATCGTACACTACTGCAAAGAGCCTTTGATCAAAGTGGTGGTGCTGAAGGCAGATTTGTGCCAGATACATATCAGATTCCATTGGGCATTAATGAGTTAGAAGTTGTAGAGCTACTACTAGATCGCTCACATAGGCAGATGCTAAAGTACTCAAAAGAGCTTTTTGGTCACTACAATAGAGAGGAGTGGTTACGATTAGTAACATATGCCTCTATTGTTCAGAAAGAGTCAGGATCTATTGATGAGATGAGTATTGTCTCATCTGTTATTGCAAACCGTCTACGCAAGGGTATGAAATTACAGATGGATGGCTCACTCAATTATGGTAAATACTCACACATAAAGATTACAGCTAGAAGATTAAGAGAAGATAAGAGTCGCTACAACACCTACCTATATAGCGGACTTCCACCATACCCAGTGTGTAATGTAAGCTTTGATGCACTCAAGGCAGCGCGCTATCCAGACTCGACAGATTATCTCTATTTTGTAAAAGGTTCAGACGGTAAACATAAGTTTGCGCGTTACTATTCTACACATAAGCGCAACATAAAGGATGCTACCAAATGAAACATATTAGCAAATTTTAGCTCACTTATAAGCAAAGAGGCTTTTTCATCACCACTAAAGTGTTATCATTGCCTATCTTAAACTTTTAGAGGAGACCTGTGATGTCACAGATTATTTGGACAGAGATTGATGAAGCCCCAGCGTTAGCGACCTATTCGCTACTACCTATTGTAAATGCATTTACAAAGAGTGCAGGAGTTGATGTTGTAACTACAGACATTTCACTTTCGGGTAGAGTAATATCTACATTTCCTGAGTGTTTAACAGATGAGCAGAAGATTGATGATAACTTGGCACAGCTTGGCGTAGTGGTCCAGCGACCAGATGCAAATATCATAAAGCTTCCAAATATCTCAGCTTCAGTTACACAGCTTCAAGAGTGTATTGCTGAGCTTCAAGGACAAGGTTATAATCTACCAGATTTTCCAGAAGATCCACAAAATGATGAGCAGCGAGCTATTAAAGAGAAGTACTCTACATGTTTAGGGTCTGCTGTTAATCCAGTTTTACGAGAGGGTAATTCAGATAGAAGAGCGGCAAAAGCTGTTAAAAACTTTGCTCAGAAAAACCCACACAAGCTAAGAGCATTTGAAAGCCCTTCAAAAGCTTATGTTTCACACATGCAAGGAGAGGGAGATTTCTTCTCAAATGAGCAGTCAATCATCAAAGATGGTGCTGGAAGTGTTACAATTGAGTTAAATGGTAAGTGTCTTAAAAAACTTGACGATGTTCAAGATAAAGAGATTTTAGATACTACATTTATGTCAAAAAAAGCTTTAAGAGCATTTTTGCAAAATACATTAGATGAGGCAAAAGAGAAGGGTGTGTTATGGTCACTTCACCTAAAAGCTACAATGATGAAAGTTTCAGACCCTATCATGTTTGGTCATGCTGTTGAAGTGTTTTATAAAGATGTATTTGCAAAACATGGCGATACCTTTAAAGAGATAGGCTACAACTCAAACTTAGGTCTTGGTGATCTGTATCGTAAGATAGAGTCACTTCCAGCTAACAAACAAGCTGAGATAAAAGCTGACATAGAAGCTGTTTATAAAACACAACCGCCAATGGCAATGGTTGATTCAGATAAAGGTATCACAAACTTACACGCTTCAAATGATATCATCATAGATGCTTCAATGCCTGTTGTTATCAGAGATGGTGGCAAGATGTGGAATAGTGAAGGAAAAGTTCAAGAGTGTGTTGCAGTGATTCCAGATAGCACTTATGGTATGTTTCATGAGGCGATGGTAGATGATTGTGTTGAAAATGGTCAATACGATGTAACTACAATGGGCTCAGTATCAAATGTTGGTCTTATGGCTCAAAAAGCTGAAGAGTATGGCTCACACCCAACAACTTTTGAGATAGCAGAAGCTGGTGTTGTAGAGCTAAAAGATGAGAATGGCAATGTTCTTACTAGCCACAAAGTAGAAGCTGGCGATATCTGGAGACTTGCAAGAACAAAAGATATTCCTGTTCAAGACTGGGTAAGACTTGCAGTTGAGAGAGCAAGACTTTCAGGTGAGCCAGTTGTTTTCTGGTTGAATGAAAAAAGAGCTCACGATGCCAACATCATCAAAAAAGTAAAAGAGTATCTACCAAATCATGATACTAGTGGCTTAGAGATTCACACTATGAATGTAACAGACGCAACTAAATTTTCAAACAAGAGAATTAGAGAGGGTAAAAATACAATTGCAGCAACTGGAAATGTATTAAGAGATCACTTGACTGATATGTATCCAATCTTAGAGCTTGGAACTAGTGCTAAAATGCTCTCTATTGTTCCACTTATCGCTGGTGGTGGGCTTTTTGAAACTGGTGCTGGTGGTTCTGCTCCAAAACATGTTGATCAGTTTGTAGAAGAGGGTCACTTAAGATGGGACTCACTGGGTGAGTTCTTAGCACTTGCTGAATCACTAAGATTCATAGCTCAAAAAAATAACTCAAAAGAGTTAGAGGTTGTAACAGCAGCACTCGATAAAGCAAATCAAGCATATCTCGATAACAATAAAGCACCTTCAAGAAAATGTGGAGAGCCTGACAATAAAGCTAGTCACTTCTTCTTAGCTCAATATTGGGCTGATGCACTTGCATCTCAGAGTGAGGATAAAACCTTAGCAGATAAGTTTGCTTCTGTAGCCGCAGCTCTTAAAGATAGTGAAGATAAAATTCTTAGTGAGCTACTTGCGGTTGAAGGTAAGCCCCAAGATATTGGCGGATACTTTAAGCCAGATGCTTGCAAAACTGAAAAAGCTATGCGTCCAAGTACAACACTAAATAGTATCATCGACGCTCTACGCTAGATATATGTAGCGATAAGAAACAGCAAGGGAGCCAAAGTGCGCTCTTTTGCTAATCTTTGCTCTTTGTAAGTTTAGTTGAATTTATTTGCTTTATAATATATGTGCCTCTTTGGTATATATGCATATTGGTGTGTGTTCGCACATATTGCTTATGTGTATACAGAGGGAGATTTTGAGTTAAAGGTTGTTTATGAATAGCGGAAAACGCGTAGGGATTGTAGGAGCTGGCAATGTTGGTGCTACAGTTGCCTACTCTTTGGCGATGCAGGGATCATGTCATGAGATTATATTGCGAGACAATAAGATCGAGATAGCCAAGGGCAAAGCTCTTGATATGTCACAAGCAGCTGCTGCTGTTAGAAGTCACACTATTGTAAGTGTTGCTGAGAGTATGGAGCAGCTGACTGATTGTGATGTTGTTGTTGTGACTGCTGGTAGCCCACGCTTGCCTGGTATGAGTCGTGATGACCTACTGATGATCAATGCTAAGATAACCAAAGAGGTTATAGCAGGTATAGCTAAGTACTCTCCAGATGCTATTATCATCATGGTCTCAAATCCACTAGATGCGATGACATATGTTGCTCTAAAAGAGAGCGGTTTTGATAGAGGTCGTGTTGTAGGCATGGCTGGTATCCTTGATAGTTCAAGAATGGCATCTTTTATTCAAGAGAAGCTAGGCTATGGAGGCGGTCAGATTAGAGCCTCTGTGATGGGCGGACATGGTGATGACATGGTGCCTCTACCGCGCTACTCTACTGTTGCGGGTGTGCCACTCTCTGATCTGCTTAGTCAAGATGAGATAGATGAGATAGTTGAGCGCACTAGAAACGGTGGAGCTGAGATAGTAGCCCATCTTAAGAATGGTTCTGCGTATTATGCGCCTGCTAAGTCAACATCTATTATGGTTGAGGCTATACTTAAAGATACAAAGCAGATCTATCCATGTGCAGTCTATCTTGATGGTGAGTATGGCTATAGCGATGTTGTATCTGGCGTGCCTGTTATGCTTGGCGCAAATGGTGTTGAGAAAATCTTAGAGGTGACGCTTGATGAGAGTGAGATGAAGATGTTTGACTCATCTTGTGCATCTGTTCAATCTCTAATAGACACGCTAAATAAAAATAACTTTTTTGGGGATAAGAAGTGAGTAAATATAGAGTAGAAAAAGATACTATGGGTGAGATTAATGTCCCGTACGATGCATATTGGGCTGCTCAAACTGAGCGCTCTATACATAACTTTGCTATTGGTGAAGAGAGTATGCCATTGGAGATTACAAGAGCATTCTCTTATCTTAAAAAAGCGGTTGCTCTAGTAAATTGTGATCTTGGCAAGCTAGATAAGCGCAAGGCTGATGCAATTGCACAAGCTGCTGATGACATGCTTGATGGCAAGCTAGATGGAAACTACCCGTTAAAAGTGTGGCAGACAGGTAGTGGTACGCAGTCAAACATGAATAATAACGAGGTATTAGCTAACCGTGCTACTGAGATCTTGGGAGCAGACTTTAGAGTAGAGAAGATCGTACATCCAAATGATGATGTAAATAAATCTCAAAGCTCAAACGATACCTACCCGACAGCTCTACATGTTGGAGCTATCATATCGGTAGAAGAGCGTGTTTTGCCTGCAATAGATAAGCTTTTATCAACACTACAGAGCAAGTCAGAGAAGTTTGACTCTATCGTCAAGATAGGTAGAACTCACCTGCAAGATGCTACACCTCTAACACTTGGTCAAGAGATCAGTGGTTGGGTTGAGATGTTGCGTAAAACCAGATCTATGATTGTAGCTTCACTTCCTGCGGTGCGTGAGTTAGCACTTGGTGGAACAGCCGTTGGAACAGGTCTCAATGCTCACCCAGAGCTTGGAGAGAGAGTAGCCAAAAAGCTTAGTGACCTAACAGGACATGAGTTTGTTACCGCACCAAATAAGTTTCATGCCTTAACAAGCCATGATGCACTAGTCTTTGCACATGGTGCCTTAAAAGCTTTAGCTGCCGATATGATGAAGATAGCCAATGATGTTAGATGGCTAGCATCTGGTCCTAGATGTGGCATAGGTGAGATTGAGATACCTGCTAATGAGCCTGGAAGCTCAATCATGCCAGGCAAGGTTAACCCTACACAAGCAGAAGCTGTAACTATGGTCACTTGTCAGGTATTTGGTAATGATGTAGCCATCTCAATGGGTGCATCACAAGGCAATTTTGAACTCAATGTATTTAAACCTGTAATTGCATACAACTTTTTGCAATCTTGCAGACTTTTAGCAGACTCTATAACATCTTTTAACGATCACTGTGCAGTTGGTATCGAGCCTATTGAGCAGAAGATAGAGCACTTTTTACAAGATTCACTGATGCTAGTAACAGCTCTCAATCCACATGTTGGATATGACAATGCAGCCAAGATAGCCAAGCAAGCACATGCTAACAACACTACACTAAAAGAGACAGCTGTTGAGTTAGGTCTTTTGAGTGCAGAAGAGTTTGATAAGTTTGTAGTGCCAGAAGATATGATTGCGCCTAAAGCGTAACTTAAGCAAAGGAGAAGTGAATGAATGTACATGAGTATCAAGCAA
>JAMONY010000033.1 GCA_027066325.1 Helicobacteraceae bacterium
TCTCAAAAGTACAACTACAATGTTATAAACTTAGTAGGCGGCATGAGACATGTAGCCACAACAGATCTACAGACTAAAAGCTACAAATAGACACTCCAAGCTCTCAAGTAGCATTTGCATCTTTCACAACCGAGCGGTTGTGATCTATAAACACCTCTTCGTATTTGTATCTTCATGCAGCAGAAAAAATCAAAAATAGTCTGCTATTTTCCAGTGTCTTTTTGCAACAAAGTAGCCAAATATAAAAGCAACAAATCCTATAATAGGGATCAAAACAGCTATATTTTCACCCATGAATCATCTCCTTTTCGATACTATCAAGCTTGTTGTATAGTATGCCTATGCCTGTAACACTAAAAACAAAAAATAAACCCTAGAACTATGCCAAAAACATAGTTCGCTTCTTGGGTGAACTTGATGGCATAAGCACCGCTACCTCCTGCTGATGCAAGTAAGACAATGGCTTTTTCGTTTGTGCTCATACAAAATTATAACATATTCTTGTAAGGAGCTTGATATATTTTAGTATCGGGATGTGGACTAGATGCTACTTAGAGACTTTTGAGCTAACTGATTAATCATCTCCGAGCAAAGCCCGCCCAATGATGGCGGCATATCTCTGGGACAAGCCGTATACTCTGGATCAAGGAGCTCTTAGATTTTTAGCGATGGTCTCAACAACTAGCTCTATCTTCTAGTATAAGTGGATTTTCTCACTCCACATCTCCTTGATGTGAAATGAGCTAACTCTCAACTCACATTTGCATCTTTTACAACTGATCTGTTATGATCTATAAGAACCTCTATGTTATTGATACTCTCTACATTGATGATGAGATGTAGTCTCTCGTAGGTGTTGTTTGCATCTAGTGAGGTTATGATACCTTCACTATATTTACGATACCAATCAAGCCCATATATATCAACTCCACTCATGCTATAGTCGCTCTCTTTCCAACCAGCAAGCGTATAAGTTCCACCATTCTCAAACTCTAGCTTTATAAGCTTTGCGCCTATCTCTTGTTTTTTGGCATTGATGTTGTATGATGAAAAGCCAAGATAAGAATGATTAACATTTGCTACTCTTTGGAAAAAAGTTTTACACTCTATATCCGCACCATTTTGCAACTGCTCTTCACGAAGATAGCAGTGTGCAAAGTTTACTGCTAGATTCTCCTCTTGATTGTAGTTTACAATAAAGCCAAAGTCAGCGCCTAGTTCTACACAATCAGCATTTGATGAACAGCCTTCGTCAGGTGGATCAAATGGGTTGTCTAGCAAGCCACATCCACTAAGACCTAGAAGCATAATCAGTGATATGATTACAGTTTTCATCTAGTTCACCAAAGACCTAGAAGCAGCAGGAAAAGGGTAGCCTGGGCTGATTGGATTGACTGGTATGACTGGGCTAACAGGCAGATCATTATACCACTCTCGCTTAGAGTCTCTGTACATATACTTGACAAGCTTTACATCTTTAGCTGTGATCTCTTTGTTACCCGCAACAGTAGTTCTTTCTCCTATCTTATAAGTCCCACAGTCTACAATTATAGGTCTATTAGTATAATGCATAACAGAGTTACAATCATAATCTGTATAGTCATACTGCTCTGTTTTTGTAACATAAGACTTAAAACTGACTTTCCAAGTCCAATAACCTCCCCAAAACTTACTCTTCCAGACTCTTTGCCAAGAGTATGACTTTTTCCATCTATCTAGTTTGCCACCGCTCTCTTCTATATACTTATTTCTATCCCACCTCTCGTGCTCATGCTCTAGCCCTACAACATGATCTAGTTCATGGCGGGTTGTACGATGAAGCCACTCTCCAGCCAACCCTTTACTTATGCTCAATGCACCAGAAAACCTAACAGTTCTACCCACTGGCGCACTTCCGCCAGTATCAGCTTCAAGAGCAGCTGTTTTAAACTCCACTACACCTAACTCGCCTGTATTGATCCTATATTTTGCCCAAGAGCTTTGAGAAGGGTAGTATCTGAAGTCTACCTTGGTGCCTGTTTTGTCTCTCCAGTCTCTCATGGCTATCTTGAGTGCTGCTCTGTGTCTGTAATCTATAGTTCCCCAGTAGTAGTATATGTAGCCATTGTCCCACTTTGCTGTACTCTTAGCAGCTACTGCTCTAGCTCCTGCATTGTTGCCACTGTACTCTTCTTGGAGTCCTGTCTCTTTGTAGTACTCATTAAGAGCTATCTGTACTTCTGCTGTCACTTTCTTTATATCTTCACCGCGTGCTTGTGCGTTGAGTAGCTCTATGGTTACTGCACCTTGGATAGTTTGTGGATTTATAAACTCATCATCTACCATGATGCCTCCATCAACCTTTTTTACAAACTCTAGCTTTAGCGCATCTGTCATATCTACAGCGAGATCTGCAACACTTCTGCTGTACTCTTCTGCTATCTTATCTAGCTCCTCTTGTAGTGTTACTACCTCTTCGGTTGTATCACCAGATCTGCTTAGTGTTGTGCGATAGCGTGTTAGTGATGATATATCGTGTGGCAGAAGCTCTTCGATCATATCGGGGCTAACTCTAAGAGTAGCACCTCTTGAGTTAGTGCTATTGCCTTCTCGTGGTAGATCTATATACTTATCTACAACTAAAATACTCTTTTGTGTAGTCTCATCCATTAGATCGGAGTGTTTTTTAAAGATAGTAGCTATCGTAACTGCCGAACTTTTGGTCTGGTTTGACTCTTGGATCACTAGAGCCTCTGTAGCACTATTGTCATCTACACCCCCTGAGTTACAGCCTCCCAGCATTAGTCCAACTAGGCTTAGCGCCCCCCCCATTTCATAATCTGCATCTGTTCTTCCTTGTGTAAGATTTGTATTCGGCATAATGGTAGCAGGTTTAAGCTTAAAGAGTTTGATTTAAGGGCAAAATAACGATGAAGCATGCATTAGGCTAGAAATAGACCTTTTGGGTCAAGATACTAGTAGAGTCTAAATCATACTGCTTGTCTACTATAGCACTCTGTATATCACTACTGCTATGTATTTTAGAGTCATATAGTGCAACTATCACCTCATCGTCTTCTTTGAGAAATCTACTCTCACCATATGTAGTGTAGCGTGTTGCGCCTATGCTTATAAGAGCTCTTTGAGGGTAGTTTAGCTCTTGTAGATACTCACTTATAGGTTCTAGTGGACCTATATCTATCTGCTCATTTAGCTGAACTACAATCCAGTCTAAAAGCTTGGTGTGAAAATAACTATATCCTACCAGTGGCGCATCTTCGCCGTACTGGTGCAGAGTATCGCCATGACGCAGATATGAAACTATGTGCCAACTATCAAGATCTGCTCCATCTTTAAAGCTATCTATGTCTACAAGAGCCCCAGAGATACCCTTTGAGTTGTCACCCCAATTTTTCTTTTGTGAGATCTTGGTAGCACCTTCTCGTCTGATAGAGCAGTCATTGTAAGCAGCAAGCTGTTTTGGGATCACTTTGCAAACTTTGCCATCTATATACTCAAGCTCACATATAAGTGCAACTTCAGGCTCAGCTTGAACCCTAAGAGATCTATCTGCTGGTAGCTGAATCTTAGTAGAGCTTAGAGGATAGACTCCAAGTTGAGTAGATGACCCTTTAAGGTAGAAAGGAAAGAGACCCTTAGGCGCACTCTCATCTAAGATATCAAGATCTTTAAAATCCTCTAACTCACCTGCTTGTTCTAGATGAAGAGCAAAATTACCGGCTATACCAAGCCCTATAAAGTCACTATATGACTCCACTGCTCTTTGCCTCAACAAATGCTTCATAACTACCTTTGAAGTCTATGTAGCTACCATCTTCTTTAAGCTCAATCACGCGTGTTGCAAATGCGTCTAGTAGTTCACGGTCATGAGAGACACAGATCACATTGCCATCAAAGTTATAGAGTGCTTCACCAAGAGCTACAATAGCTTCAAGGTCTAGGTGGTTTGTAGGCTCGTCTAGCACCAAAAAGTTAGCCCCTTCTAGCATAAGCTTACTAAGCATCATACGATGCTTCTCTCCACCAGATATATTGGTAGCTGCCTTCTCCTGCTGTTCGCCATTAAAGAGCATCCTACCAAGACAGTTTCTAATCTCAGATATATCCGCTTTAGGATCATACGCTCTTAACCAGTCATATAGAGTCTCATTGCTAGTGATCAGATCTGTTGTATTTTGAGGAAAATATCCAGCCTCTACAGTAGCTCCCCACTTTGAACTTCCACAAAGTGGTTTTAGCTCCTCCATGATAATACGACACAGCGTACTCTTTCCAACACCATTGGTGCCTATAAGAGCTATCTTCTCTCCTGGCTCTACATGGATATTGATATCTTTTAAAACAGTACCTTCACCATAGTCATGACCTACATTGACAATATCTAATGCCTCATCACCCATGGATCTCTTTGGTTTAAAAACTATGCTAGGATCACGCCTTGAAGATGGCTTGATATCTTCGATGTTGAGCTTCTCTAGCTGTTTCTGTCTTGAAGTTGCCTGTTTTGCCTTGGAGGCATTGGCGCTAAAGCGTCGCACAAACGCCTCTAGCTGCTCTTTCTCTTTTAGTTTTTTATCACGCTCCATCTCAGCCTGCTTTGCCATGACATTTGCCGCTAAATACCACTCATCATAGTTGCCTGTAAACTCTCTGATCTTCTGATAATCAACATCTAAGATATTGGTGACAACAGCATTTAGGAAGTGTCTATCATGAGATATAACCACCATCGTCCCTTCATGTCGCTGCAACTCACTCTCAAGCCAACCGATAGTCTCAATATCAAGGTTGTTGGTAGGCTCATCAAGAAATAGCACATCTGGCGAAGGGAAGAGAACTTGCGCTAAGAGCACCTTAAACTTATCGCCACTTGGCAGGGTTGACATTGGCTCACTATGAAGAGTGGCTGGTATACCTACATTTTCCAACACTTTAGTGACTTTGACATCGTACTCATATGTGGGATCTTCTTCAACGCAGATAACCTCAAGCTCACCTAAGCGGTCATTGACTGCATCATCTTCAAAGTCTCCACTCTCATAGAGCTTCTCTTTCTCTTTGATTGCATCATATAGCCTTTTGTTGCCATAGAGCACTGCATCAGCGATACTAAACTCTTCATAAGCGTACTGGTTTTGCCCTAATGTTCCAACTTTTAGAGCCGACTCTATAGAGACGCTCCCCTCATACTCACTATCTTCACCACTTAAGATCTTTAAAAATGTAGTCTTACCTGCACCATTTGCACCGATAAGCCCATAGCGTTTATGTGGATCTAACTTTAGATTGATATCCTCAAAAAGTACCCTTGAGCCATACCGTTTTGTTAGTTTTGTAACCTGAACCATCACACTCTCTTTAAACTTTTTTGCGATTATAGCATAAAATAAAACTATTGGATCACCCTTCTGCTTGTCGTCTGACACTACAGATAGGTGAGTAGATGCTCACATGCTCACTCTTTGTATATCGCTTAAGCAAAACTCCACCCTAGTTATATCTACCAAACCCTCTTATCTGCTCTTTAAAAAACCACTGAACTTGATAGGTTTGATTCTATTGTATAGGTGAGTGTTAGGTTGTTATCATCAGAGTCAAAGAGCACCTCATAATAACTACTCCAAGGTGTAGTTATACTGAAGAGATCTATGAGTGAGCAGTTGTTGTCTAGCTTCACTACTGAGAGTGCTTTTTTATTGGCAAGTTTGAGAGTATATCGATCTAGTCCGATATCTCTGCTATCAAAATGTGATATAAGAAAATAGTGCAGATTGGTATCTTTTTTCTGCCATACTGGATTGAGGTAGATGGTAGAAAAAAGTGCGCGAATTGTGCCATCTTGTTGTATGGTACTCTCTCTTAAATTAAGCAACGCTCTCTCTTTTGTCTCATCGAGTTTAAACTGTGCCAATGTATCTTTTTGTGCACAACCAATAGAGAAGATAGCGATACTAAATATAAGTATTATCGCATTAAACATAACTATCGATCGCCTCTTTGATAATCTGATTAAACTCATCTTCACAGCAGAGCCCTGTTGGGTTATTCTTTTCACATTTACAAGGTGGCTCACCTTTGAGTGTTTTCATAATATCTCTCATTCCTGTTAATTTTTGATTGTGTACAGCATCTACTATCTCATCTCTATCTATCTTTAAGCAGTAACATATAGTGTGTGTAGAGGAGCTATCTTTTAAGTGAAATTCACGCCTTGCTTGATCTGTACTAATGATACTCTTTTTTAGATAGTATAGAGTATTGCAAGATGGCGTTAGACAGATACTGTAGCCATCATCACCACCTTGGTCTATCTGGCGTCTGCGCTCTTTATCACTTAGTGAGTAGACTGTTAGATTTGATACTATCTCACCAAACATATTGCATGTGGGGCAAGCTGTACTACTTTTTAGATTACTTGTAGCACAATCACATCCACTATCACAACACCCCTGCTCTTTAAACGGTGGCAGATCTGAGAAGTTAAACTGCATAGATATCCTTTAGAGTGAATTATACCACAAGAGCTTTTTTAGCATACCTTGTGATAAATCTTGATGGACTTAAAACCTCATCTTCATCTGCATCTTCAACTATAAGATCTGTGAGTTTTTTTGCTAACAGAGGAGCTAAAACAAAGCCATAGCCACCTACTCCATTTAACATATATAGATCTTTGTGGTAGATTGCTTTAGTGTAGGGCATCTTAAAACCATCTTTTAAAAAGTCATACCTCTTCAAGGTCTGCTTCAAATCTGCTACTCTTCCCATCATAGGCAAGTAGTCATTAGATCCAGATCTAAATCCAGCGTAGTCTTTAAGTATCTTAATATCTTTAAGATCCACGCTTTTTAGAGCCTTATCTAACAACTCTTGGCGTTGAGTAGCTATATAGTGCTCATCATTAAGCTTAAAATTTAGATCATGAGTTGCTCCTATGGCACATTTGCCACTAGAGTCTGTAGCGCTTATGGAGACAAGTTGATGTAGATGGTATGGTAGTTGTGTGGTTGTAGATATATCTATACGGTGCCCCCATACAGCTCTTAGTCTGATGTGTGGCATAGGTACTAGGTGAGCTGATGCTCCAGTAGATAGCACAATCCTCTTAGCTCTTATGTCGCCAATATGCCAACAGTTATTTTCATATGATATACTATCAACTTTTAAGCAGATAAAATCTACCCCTTTTGCCATCTCACAACAGACACTCTTAGCATCAACAACTCCAGAACACTCAAGAGCTATCGACTCTTGCTCTTGCGCAAATCTATTTAACCCACTAAACATGCTCTCTTTGAGCTGCTCTACTATCTTCAGCTCTGTACTGTTTTTAAATGAGCGGATCTTAAGTGCCTCATCTTCGCGCCTAGCTATATGCAACAGCGGTTTCACATCTATAAGATCAGGAAAATTGTCTTGGTAAAACTTTAAAGAGTAGACAAATGCTTCTGATATAAGCCTCTTAAGCTCTCCGCCCTTAGAGAATTTGGGTGAGATAAAAGCCCCAGCTGCCCCACTTCCACCACTAGCTATAGAGCCTTGATCCATAAGAGCAACATGCTTAAATCTTCTACTTAGATGAAATGCTGATGCTGCTCCATTGACCCCAGCTCCTATGATAGCTACATCATATGTCACTACAGAGTGATCTCTTTGATATCTGCGATGTTCAATATCGCCTTGTAGATAGATCCTATGAGAGCTTTTCTATTCTCTTGCAGTGCTCTATCTTCAACATTGACCATAACTGTATCAAAAAAGTTATCTAGCTGCTCTTTGAGAGCAAAAAGTGCATCTAGCTGCTCCTCATACCCATCATACTCTCTAGTTTGGCAATCTTTAAAAGCACCATAGAGACTCCTCTCTGCCTCTAGCTCCAATAGAGCTTCATCTACATGTAGATCACTTAAGAGATTCAGATCTTTGGTTATGTTAGCTACTCGTTTAAATGTTGAAAATTGTAGCTCAAACCCATCAGACAAGAGAAGGGAGCTTAGTGCTTTGATCTTTGCATCTATGCGCAATATCTCTCTCTCACCACTACCAAGGACAGCTTTGATGATAGATGGATTGACATCATAGTAGCCATACAGCCTCTCTATGAAAAAATTCTCCAGCTTCTCATAGTCTATGTTGGAGTAGTTTTGTGAGAGTAGCTTAACTGTTTTATCAATCTCAAACTCTACTCTATGTTTAAGTGATATACGCACTATGCCGTTAACAGCGCGACGAAGTGCAAATGGATCTCGTGAGCCTGTAGGTATCATGTTGATACTAAAGAGTGAGAAGATAGTATCTAGCTTGATGCTTAGTGATACTAGTGAGCTAAATACAGTAGATGGAAGTGGTGAGTTTTCGCTATCTGGTAGATACTGCTCTCTTATGCCAAGCACAACAGCCTCGTCTTCACCTTGAGCTTTAGCATAATAACTACCCATCACTCCTTGAAGCTCAGTGAACTCATAGACCATCTCACTAGAGAGGTCTGCTTTAGCTAAATATAGGGCTCTATCTAACAACTTAGCATCAACAGATCTATCACTATAGATAGATGCTAAAGCTTGGGCAATCTCTCTCTCTCGCTCAATCTTCTCTCTCAAAGAGCCAAGCTTATCTAAAAATCCTACTCTATCTAAAGCATCGATACTAAGTCCAGCCTTAAGATCGTTGTTATAAAAGAAAAGAGCATCTTCTAGCCGTGGTCGCAACACTCGCTCATTGCCTCTGATGATCTGATCAAAATCATCAGTAGCAGCATTAGAAACTACAACAAAAGAGTTTGTTAGTTTAGCGTCTTTATATACCGCAAAGTAGCGCTGGTGCTCCTTCATAGATGTTATAATAACTTCAGGAGGAAGAGCTAAAAATTTCTCATCAAAAGAGCCCAATAGAGCTGTAGGGTACTCTGTAATAGCAACAATCTCTTCAAGTAGATCTTGATCTACCTCTATCTGTACACTATGTCTATCTTCAAGATCTTTAAACTCTCTCAAGATCTTTGATTTTCGTTTGATATTATCTAGTATGATAAAACCGTCTTCTAGAGCCTTGAAGTACTCTTTAGCATCAGACACCACAACACTACTCTGCTCTACCATGCGGTGAAGCTCTGTTGTAGATGCACTTTTTACTCCATAGATCTGTAGCTCAACCTCTCTATTGTCAAGTAGCACATTGACCCATCTGATAGGTCTAATAAAACTCTTTTGACAATCTGCCCAGCGCATGCTTTTACCAAATGACATACCACCTAGCCACTCATCTATCATGCTCTCTAGTAGCTCTACAGACTCCAAACCCTCAACATGCTTTTTATAGTAAAGCACCTCTTGGTTATTCTTAGTAGATCGGCCTAGCTCATCAACACTAACACCACACTTTTTAGCAAACCCCAAAGCAGCCGCCGTAGGGTTGCCATCTTGATCATACGCTATCTTAATAGGAGCACCATACAGCTCCTCTATGCTGTCATCTTGTCTGCTCCTAAAAGCCTCATGCCACAACACAAGTCTGCGTGGTGTGTAGTAGAACTCAAAATCTCCCGCTAAAGCATTGGCATGCAGGATATCAAACCAAGATTTCTGTATGTTTGTAAGCTCTCTAATTAGAGGAATTGCGGGTAGCTCTTCAACTCCAATCTCTATCAATAGTTTCTGTAACAACACTAATCCTATTTTTTGATGCTATTTTACCGCAATGTTGCTTATATGGTTCAATAACTCTACTTACAGGCGCTTTTTTCAGCATAGGCAGCACTCGTGAGCGCCCAATCTAAGCTCTCTTGCTCACAATCTTGATCTGTTTTACATCTATCGGCATATATCTTAGCTGATGCTACAAATTCGCAATCACGATTGTGCCACTGAGAAACTGTGATAAGATACCAAATAGAGCTACTTTGATTGCCAAACTCGCTTGATAACTTCAAAGATTTGGCCGCTAAGCTATAGTTCTTTTTAGTATAATAATATATATATCCCAAGTATTCATGAGTACTTGGGTTTTCAAAACCGTAAACTAGAGAGTCAAGTAAGTCAATAGTAGCTCTATCACTCTGCTCTAGCACATAATAAGCAAAACCTCTTGTCTGTAGAGCTACAGGGTTCTTCTTATCGTATTTTAGAGCTTCTGTTGTATCTTGAACTACTCTATTGTACTCACTTAGGCTTAGATATGCTTGTGCCCTTGCTGTAAGATAACGACTATTTTGAGGATTGGCAGCTAGAGCCTCTGTGTTATCATCTATAGCTTTTTGATGAAGATTTAAACATGTATATGCATAAGCTCTCTCATGTCTATACATACCATACCTATTTTTCTCAACAGCTCGATCAAAATAGACTAAAGCATTAGAACATGCATCGCTATCTCCTCTATGTAGTGCTTGATCTGCATGTGCATACTCCAAAAATCCCTCTTGTGCTCTTAAGAGATCATTTTGAGCATAGAGCTTAGAGGTTTGGTCTAAAAACTCTCTAATTTGTGTAAAAGAGCCTCCCCATTTTGGCAATAGAGTGTCTTGATATACAGATCGTATCATATAAGATAGAGGGTTGTATTTAACTCCCTCTTTAAAATATGACTCCACCTGAGCCCTATCTGTTGTCATCGCTATACTAATTAGACCATGGTAAGCAATAGGCTGCTTAGGATTTTTCAATACCACCCAAACAAACTCATCTTTTGCCTCTTGAAAATGAGCATGCATCTTTGCAAACTGCTGTGAAGATGTATCTTTGCTCCAACGAGAACCTCTACAGAGCCAACCCAAATTGAGATGATATCGACCTAATGCAAGATGTGAGAAGATAGAGTTTGCTCTTGCCTCAACCCACTGCTCTAGCTCTCTTTTTAAGTTAGGGTCGCTATTTTCAAATGCAGATAGCGCAAAAAATAGTGCTCCCTCACTGCTAGCTCTCTTTTCATAATTGTCCTGTAATTTAGAGAGTTCTTTCTCTAAAGTAGCATATTTTTTATCATGGAGCAGCTGTAACCAGGTAGTTTTATCTGTGATGTCTACTATGCCCGCCCATGTCTGGGTGTTTAGGACGATAAATACAATCAAAATATATAGGTACTTCATACTCTAGTCTCTCTCTTATAAGTTTTACAATGTTATAAA
>JAMONY010000034.1 GCA_027066325.1 Helicobacteraceae bacterium
AGGTTTATCTTATTTGTGGCGTAAAATTTCTCATGATATAT
This sequence comes from Helicobacteraceae bacterium, assembly GCA_027066325.1. Lineage (GTDB taxonomy): Bacteria > Campylobacterota > Campylobacteria > Campylobacterales > Sulfurimonadaceae > Thiomicrolovo. Next base: position 42 of record JAMONY010000034.1, read on the forward strand.
CTTACCAAAAGGGCTTAGTGCCTCTTTAAGTCTATCTTTTGGATTCTGATAAAGCTTATAATACTTTGAGACATCTCTAAGTGATATGGCAATTTTTTTATCCACTACACCACCTCCGCAAAATGTGGACGCAAGCGCTTAAAAACAGTTATGCCTATCAATAAAATGGCTATAGTAAATCCCCAAAAATAGAGGGTCTCAAAAGGTCTCTCCCAGAACCACTGATGTAAGATAAGAGAGTCTCTATAGCCTTGGACAATATATGCAGCAGGATTGAGATTGATGATCCAGTGGTACTCTTGAGGTACTTTGTTGATATCCCAAAAGATTGGGGTAAGCCAAAATCCAAAAGTAACAATCAGACCAACAAAATTAGATACATCTGGAACAAAGATCTTGGTAGATGAAGTGAGCCACCCCAAACCAAGTAGCAGAGCAACAGAGCAGACATAATAATATATAAGCTGAAAAGCATACAAGGATGGATAGATGTTATTCATAAAAGCGACTACAAAAGCTATAAATATAAAAAATAGATGAGGCATTAAAGAGCTCATCAGTTTTACTATAGGGAGCAGACTAAGACGAAAATCTATCTTTTTAAGTAGAAATGAATTTTGACTAATCACGCTTGTCATAGCAGTCAAGTTACTAGAGAGATAGAACCAAGGAGTTATACCAACTATAAGATAGACAACAAAAGGGACACCATCGCTACTACTACTAACCTTAAAGCCTAAACTAAAAATAAAATACAACACACAGATAAATAGCAATGGTTGCAGATAGACCCACACAAAGCCCAAATACGAACCCATATACTGTTTTTGAAAATCTCGCTTTGCAAGCTCTAGTAGTAGCTCTCTTTTATAAAAAATATCAAGAATAAAATTTTTAACCTTACTGATCATTACTAGGCTCTTCTCTTATAGAGACAAATTTAAAATATACCAATGAAGCTCTCTTCCAAGATGGTGATGCATTATTTATCTTCGATTTTATCTCAAAATCTAACTTGATTATACCACTATCTGGCTTTATGTTATCTATGCGTATATATCTGTACCCCTTGCTATTGGCTATGTGAAATCTCTCCTGCACTCTATTGTTAATATAGATATTAACATCAAAGTAACTAGCAGCTCCTTCTCTAAAGTATGGCGACATTGCATAAAAACTTACTACATATCTCTTGCTGTTATCAACACTAAACTCTTTTGATACTTTCACAAAGCTGTCATCTTTAGGAGCAGTTGGTAGCTGAAGCTTAAGTGTTGAGTAGTGCTTATCAACTAAATTCTCTTCAAATGAAACTATGCTGCTTTTGCAGATCTGCGCACTCACGCTCTTATCACACTCAACACTACTCCAGCTGCTCATATCTTTAAGTCTATTGTCCGAAGATGCAAACAGAAGTTTAAAGAGAAGATAGATACAAACTAGTAAAATACTCACAACTACTACTGCTTTGCTGCTCCACTTTAAGTTCTCTTCTTGGAGATTTTGAGTGCTATTATCTGAGAACAGATCATCTATAAACCAAGCGATAATAAATGTCCACAAAAACCAACCCATAAACATATATCTAGGCTGATTCTCTCCTGCCAATAAAAGTCCCATGCTAACTATGCTAATAAAAACTATAGGTAGGTACAAAAACTCTCTATTTGCAATATATCTATTTGAAAATATAAATTTTGATATTGCAAACAGAAGAAGCACCAAAAACATTGTTACATATATCGTGTTAATAGCTTTGCTATATTTGACAACTGTTGCTAGTTGGGTTTTTGAAATGTTTGATAATCGTCCATAATAGAAGCTTCCTTGTGTGCCTAAAGAGTAGAGTCTTTTAGATCTCTCTAAGTAGTTACGAGGACGCTCATCTATGTTGTAGTACAGATCTGATAGCTTTAAAGAGTTGTTAAAGTAGATCAACTCATCTTCACCATGCTTAAACAGTGGTTTTGCAAAACTGTTATAAAACTTATTGCCAAACCCTCCTGTACCGTTACTAAATGTATGTTGATTTTTAATACTCCACCCATATTTGTAGATATACGGCATCTTAGTAGAGCTAACCAAATAACCTTGATTTTGCAGGTAGGTAGTTGAGAGTTTGCTAGATATCATCGGCAATACAATAACTACT
>JAMONY010000035.1 GCA_027066325.1 Helicobacteraceae bacterium
TCAGCTTTAGACTTGGGTGCAAGCACTCCAGCAGGTGCAAAGCGTTCATCGTTGATAAGTGTTGGATCTTCGCTCCCTATCCACTTTACTGAATAGGGAGGATTAGATACTATGGCATCAAAAGGTTTGTCATCACCAAACTGTGGGTTTATGAGTGTATTACCAAGAACTATGTTGAACTTATCATAGTTGATATTATGCAAAAACATATTCATACGAGCAAGGTTGTAGGTGGTATGATTTATCTCTTGCCCCCAAAATCCATCTTCTATGATATGTTGGTCAAAGTGCTTTTTAGCTTGTAACAATAGAGAGCCTGAACCACAAGCAGGGTCATAAATCTTATTTACTTTCTCTTGTTTATGCATGGCAAGTTGAGCGATAAGTTTAGAGACACTTTGAGGGGTGAAAAATTCACCTCCTGATTTACCTGCATTGGCAGCATAGTTAGAGATGAGAAACTCATAAGCATCACCAAAGAGGTCTATTTGATTGTCTTGGAACTCTCCAAAGCTAAGACCTGCTACACCTTTTAGTACAGCTGCTAATCTACTGTTTTTATCAACAACAGTATTGCCTAGACGATTACTGGTAGTATCAAAATCAGCAAATAAACCTTTGATGTCTGGTTCAGATGGATAACCATTTGCAGAGCTTTCGATAGCGGTAAATATAGTAGCTAAGTCCGTATTTAGATTTGGATTATCATTTGCATTGGCTACAACATTTACAAACAGTTGGCTTGGGTAGATAAAATACCCTTTTGTTTTGATAGCATCATCTTTGATTTCTGGGGTGATAACATCATCAGGAAGTATGGCATAGTTAACACTATCATCACCACCTTCTATATAAAGAGAAAAGTTTTCACTTATAAAACGATAGAACAAAGTACCCAATACATACTGTTTAAAATCCCAACCATCCACTGAGCCACGGACATCATTTGCGATTTGCCAAATCTGGCGTTGTAGTTGAGCTCGTTGTTGGGTACTTGTCATGATAATGTCCTTTTAAATCTAACCATTTTAGCTACTTTGCTTCTGGCTCTCTTGTTTACCGCTTTGCATCTTAATATATATGTGTAGTATCTCAATGGCTGCTGGTGTTACTCCACTGATATTTGAGGCGGCTTGAAGTGTTGGCGGGTTGAACTTCTCAAATTTCTCTACTATCTCGCTACTGAGTCCACTTACTGATGTAAAATCAAAATCTTTTGGGATTTTTATATGTAGATTTGACTTCATGCGTTCCACATCTTGTAGCTGTTTTTCTATGTAACGGGCATATTTTGCCTCTATGAGTATCTGCTCTTGTATATATGGGCTATATCTACTTAGCTCTGGCAACAGTAAGAGCATCTTCTCTTTTGTGAAACTCTTTCTTGAGAGTAGCTGCTGCGCAGAAGCTTTATCGTTAATGGGCTCCTCATCTATGCTGGCTAAAAACTGCAAAAACTCTCTATTTGGAGTGTAACTTTTAGCTTCTATACTCAACATACCGTCTAAAATTTGTGCTTTTTTACTATCTACTCTTTCTAGTTGCTTGTCATCTATGAGCCCAAACTCGTGTCCATATCGTGAGAGTCTTATATCTGCACTCTCTTCACGCAACAAAAGCCTAAACTCCGCTCTTGAGGTAAACATGCGATACGGCTCCTTTGTCCCCTTTGTCACAAGATCATCTATCATAACACCTATGTACGCCTCATCTCTTCTAAGAATAAAAGGCTCTTTGTCATCTAGTGATAGTGCCGCATTGATACCAGCCATCAAGCCTTGCGCTGCCGCCTCTTCATAGCCTGTAGTACCGTTAATCTGTCCAGCTAGATAGAGTGAGTCTAGATGTTTACTCTCTAAAGAGTGGCGTATCTGTGTTGGATCTACATAATCATACTCAATAGCATAGCCATATCGTGTAATCTTTGCACTCTCAAATCCATCTATGGAGTGGATGATCTGCTCTTGGATATCTGGTGGTAGAGATGTGCTTAGTCCATTGATGTAGCACTCGCTATTTTGCATAGTCTGAGGCTCTATGAAGAGGTGATGACGATCTTTGGTACGAAATCTATTGATCTTATCTTCTATACTTGGGCAGTATCGTGGACCAACCCCCTCAATCTGACCAGTAAAAAGAGGTGCACGATGGAAATTATCCTCTATGATTTGGTGTGTAGTAACATTGGTATATGTGATAAAACATGGTAGCTGTTTTTTCTGTTTAACAAACTCATCTTTAGATGTTCTAAAACTAAAAGGCGATGGAGGATAGTCACCATCTTGAATCTCAAGAGATGCAAAATCGATACTCTTGCTATCTACTCTAGGGCAAGTTCCAGTCTTAAGCCTACCAAGCCTAATGCCAGCTTTTTTAAGAGAATCTGAGAGTTTTGTTGCGCTAAACTCTCCAAATCTACCAGAACTTTTAGTGACTTCACCTATGTGTACTATGCCGTTTAAAAATGTGCCCGTTGTCAAGATAACAGATGAGCCATAGTAGCTATTTTGTAGCTCCGTGCGCACACCAATGACTCTACTGTCTTCAACAATAAGATCATCAACACACTCTTGAATGAAGTCTAAATTACTACTCTTTAAGACAACATCTTTAGCAAGAACTCTGTATCTATCCATGTCTATCTGTGCTCTACTACCTTGAACTGCTGCACCTTTTGTGGCATTGAGTATGCGAAACTGTATGCCAGCCTCATCTGTAAGCAGACCCATCTCTCCACCAAGAGCATCAATCTCTCGTACCAAATGCCCTTTAGCAAGCCCACCTATGGCAGGATTGCAACTTGTCGCACCCACCTGCTCTACTAACATGGAGATAAGTAGAGTTTTTTTGCCCATTCTAGCAGCTGCTAGTGACGCTTCAACACCAGCATGTCCTGCACCAACAACGATGATATCATACTGCATCTATAGAACCCTTGTGATATGCTCGTTATCTCTTAAGGCCTCATATAGCGCCTCCCTATCATCATCACTATGAACTAAAAGATCTAGATTTAAACAGATATATTTTCCGCTGCTACTACTGTTTGAGTGCTCTATGTTATGATCTCTCTCAAGGAGTAATTTAGAGATAGTATCATGAAGCTTATCTCTATCTTTACCTATAATCTTGTAACACCAATTACATGGATATTCCAACTCCAATTTTTTATCAATTTCGTCTATATTGACCACTCTTGCCTCCTGTTTTTGACTCTAGCTGTATGTCGCTTATGCGCATAGATTTATCGATAGCCTTTGTCATGTCATAGATCGTAAGTAGCGCTATGCTAGTAGCTGTCAACGCCTCCATCTCAACACCAGTTTTGCCATCTACTTTGACACTAACTACAACTTTAAAGCCAGGCAGATCATCTAACTGCTCTATATCACAATCGACCCCACCAATCATCAAAGGGTGGCACATAGGTATGAGCTCACTACTCTTTTTAGCAGCCATAATAGCCGCCACAACAGCACACTGCAGTACTGGGCCTTTTTTGATATTGTTCTTCACAACTGCCTCAAATGCCTCTTGACTCATCTCTATTTTACCACTAGCTACCGCAACTCTAAAACTATCATCTTTGCAACAAACATCTACCATTTTGGCTCTGTTGTTATCATCTACATGTGTTAAATTCATGGTGATATTATATCCTACTTAAGACTATCACAATACATAGCAGGGTATCATGTTTGAAATAGATCAGATTGGGCTCACATGCAGATACCAGACTACAGTCACTTAAGCTCTATAGAGCTAGCACAAAAGATCGGACTAAAACCTAGCTTAATACCACATCTTTTAGCGACTTTTATCAAAGAAGCATTGGGCTCCTTAAGCAAGCTAAAGGTAGCAATTGCGTCAGAGAACTATGTTCAGATAGAGCAGATTGCACACTCTCTTAGAGGCAGTGCTGCAAATCTTAGGCTAGAGGAGTTTGAGAGCTTGGCAAAAGAGATGGAGTTTGCTGCAAAAGCTAGTAAACATACCTATGACTACACAGGAGTAAGCACTGTACTTGGGCGCTGCATCGACTCTATTGGTCTAGTTGATCTAAAAGATTAAAATGATGGTAGCTTTGGCTCTGATGCAGAAGTAGCTTGTACGCCTTGCTCCTCTTTAGACTTGATGCTCCACCATATCAATACAGCTATGAGAAATGGCTCAAACCTTGCTGCATAAGAGCTAAGAAATGATCCGAGGTTAATCAATAGCTCACGAGGCATCCATCTATGTTGAAGGTAGGTTGATAGAGCATCAGATTGCTCTGCTACTCCTATGATAAGAGAGATACAGACTATAAACATAGTGACAAAATGCAGAGCCGCCAAGAGAGCCATACCGTTTATAAGTGCATCTACCTTCTGTTTTTTAGTTGTCTTAAGAGTTGTTATGATTGCTAGTAGAAGTGCTAATGTCATAGGCACATTAAAAGTGATAGCATCGATATCAAGAGTTATATCAAAAACAACTCTACTATCTTTTCCATCAAGATCAATAGAAGCATAGCTATTTGTTGCAGTGATAAGTGTAGTCTGATCACTAAGCTGCTCTATATTTAACATCTTAATATCGTATATCCAAGCAGATGTCTTAAAGGCTACTGTGTTTATGACACTCTGATACGGGGCTTTAAGTGATAGCCACATGGCTAAACAGATAAGATAAAATAGCAAAAAAAACCCAAAGAGTTTAAACATACTACCTATTTTTGTGTTCATGTTCGCTCACTTGAAGATAAAATAAAAACAGTATAAAAGCTAAAGCGATCATAATACTCTGAGTAACATACTCATGCATTAGCGCAAAATTTTGTGGGTGGTACTCCAAAACCCAAGCTAGTAAAGCTATACGCAAGATATTGAGTATCTGCAAAATTGTAGAGCCAACTATGATACCAATGATCTTCAATCTCCAGCTAGATGGGTAGGCTAAAACAGCTGCCATAAAAAGAAGTATTGCCTCAAGCCCATTGCAGCCAAACTTTACATACATAGCAGCACTACTAAGACGCAACATGGCACCATCTGCCACTACCGCTATGCCAATAGCATCTATAAGCCAAGCACTTAAAAAGACAACAGCAGATGTATAAAACTCATCTAATCTCAACAGATTGCGCACAGGCTCATAATCAACAAGCACAAATGCTACAACCATATAGAGCAGATAAAGGAGTAAAAATTTTTTCATGGAGACAATTGTAGCAGGTTTATACAGTATAATACAACTATGAAAAAGTGGTTATTGATCGGTTTATCAGCACTAGTATTGATCTACCTTGTTGTAGGATTTGTTCTTGTGCCGTACCTGATCGAGTCAAAAGCTCCAGAGTTTACTCAAAAACTAACCAAAGGTAGACTTAGTATAGGTAGCGTCTCTTTTAATCCATTGGTATTTGAGCTTGAGCTAAAAGATATAGTTCTAGCAGACCCTGATAATAGAGACTTCTTAACAATAAAGCGCCTTTTTGTAGGTGTAGATCCTTTTGAACTCATAAAAAATAGCATCCATATTACAAATATCACCATAGCCTCATTAGATGTCGACATATCTATAAACGCAGATAGAAGCAGTAGCTTAGATTGGCTCTTGTTGTCCTCTAGGTCAGATACTACAGATACTAACAACAATAAAACTAGCAGTAATTTTGTAGTAAAAATTGATCAGTTTTTACTAGATGCTAGCAAGATAAAATTTAGTGACTACACCAACAAAGAGCCACTCCATATCACCATAGACCCACTATCGCTCCAGTTTGACAACTTTGATACCAGCGACTTATCAAGCAGTAAAGATATAGTATCGATCTCCGCTAAAAGCGATAATGATGAGCTAATCAACATAACAGCAGACCTAAGATCGCTAGATCCAGTAGCCCTTAGTGGAGAGCTAGATATAACAAATCTTATGTTATACAATGGGTGGTATTTTGTTCAAGATATGAGCTCTTTAGAGGTAGCTGATGGAAGAGTTGGCGTTAAGCTCTCTTATGATGTAGATCTATCAGATCTTAATGCTACAGCGTTAAATGATCTTAGTGCCAGCTTGAGCTCACTACGCATTAGAGAAAAAGGCTCAAAACATGAAGTCTTGAGTGTTAAAAATATCTTCTTAACAAGAGCAGATATCCTACCATTAAAGCAGTACGCTCGTATCTCTAAAATCGCCATAGATAGAGTCAATGCAGAAGCTATCCGCAATAAAAATGGGGATTTAGACTGGGTTGGATTCATCAAAGAGAGTACAGATAAAAACTCATCTCAAAGTGAGTCAAATAGCACTAGCATAACCGATGTTGAGATAGGGCAGATTGTGCTACATGATGCAAATTTTATCTTTACAGATAGATACCTAGATGAGGAGTGTATTACAACTATAGATAGCCTAGATCTTAATCTATCAGAGGTATCTACCAACCAGAGCAGACCCATTACTATCAGTAGCGCTCACTCACACAACAGACAAGGTCGTCTAAGTACAGCAGGCGTTATTGTTCAAGATCCGCTAGATATTAGATTGCAGCTAGATGCCAAAGAGTTTATGTTAGCGCCATTTAGTCCATATATTGAAGAGTTAAGTTTTATGCAGATAAAGAGCGGTAAACTCTCCGCACTTAGTAGAGTAATCTATGCTCCATCAAGCAGTGCTCCAGACCTTAGCTTAGAGGGAGATTTTGCTCTACAAGATCTACTCATTACCGATAGCAGAGACAATAAGCGCATAACATCGCTAGATAAACTAAACTCTAAAGAGACGCTTTTTGAGCTAGATCCTAGCAGACTCTATGTAGAACACATAGATATCAACGGGCTATATAGCGCAGTACGGATAGATGAAAACAGAAGCCTTAATCTTGCAAATCTACTCAAACAAGAGCCAAATATAGATCAAAATAGTACAAAAATAGCTAAGAAAGATGAGACAGATAACTCAGAGCCATTTCCTGTTATGGTAGTAAAGCTTACTCTATCTAACACAGAAGTGGACTTCTCAGACTACTCACTACCTTTGCAATTTGACACAAGAGTACATGGCTTAAAAGGTGATATCATTGGCATATCTACACAAAAGAGTGCAAAAACACGCATCAAGCTAGATGGCATAGTAGACAAATATGGTGTACTCAAAGCCGTAGGAACTCTAAAAGCTGGCGATATCACTAATGATACAGATATCAGTCTCTATTTTCGCAACATAGATATGTCATCATTTTCACCATACTCTAGCAAATTTATAGGGCAGATGATAGATCAAGGCAGACTTGATGTTAAGCTTGGATACAAGATAAAAGAGTCTAATTTAAGAGCAGAAAACTCACTAACCATCAAAAAGATAGTTATGGGCGATGATGTTAAAAGTGATGACGCTATAAGCCTACCCATAGGTCTTGCAATTGCTCTACTTGAAGATAGTGATGGTGTCATAGAGATAGACATGCCTGTTCGTGGTGATGTAGATAGTCCAGATTTTAAGTGGGGTGGAGTGGTATGGAATGCATTTGTTAATGTCCTAACCAAGGCAGTCACCGCACCATTTTCATTTCTAGGAAAGATGTTAGGCATTGATGGTGACGATCTAAAAACCATAGAGTTTGAACCAGCAAAACCACTTATAGATCCGCCATCTATAGAGCGGCTAGATGAGGTTGCAAAAGCTCTCAACAAGCGCCCAAAACTAGCCCTGAAAATTACAGTAGGGTACGATGAAGTAGCAGACACAAGAGCCTTAAAGATAGATGCTCTGCTTCAAGAAGTTCTATTGGCTAAAAACAAATCTGACATAAATGCAAGTGAAGATCTTGAGACTAAGCTACTTGAGCAGATATATATAGAGCGCTTCAGCGAAGACAACCTAACTGCATTTAGAGATCAAAATAGCACAACAGTTTATATAGATAGACTCACAGAGCAGCTCATAGAGTCACAGCCACTTCTTGATGATGCTCTAAAAAGATTGTGCGAGGAGCGCTATATGGCAATCGTAGAGCATCTTCATAGATCTAACATAGACCCCAATCGCATTAGTAACAATGAGGCAAAAGCCATTGTAAGAGAAAAATACTTTATAAAAACGGAGCTAGAGCTAGATGTTAAAAAGTGAGTTAATAGATCTATTTGCTGTACAGCCTGGCTTTAAGATATTGGACATAACAAGCCATGCAGATGATATAACACAGATGTTAGAGAAGCAGATACCACAAGATGGCAGACTTAGTGTAGTTATGTATGAAGGTGAACATTCGTTCACCAAAACTCTTCAGAGCACACGAACGCAGTCTATAAGTAGTCTCTCTAGACCTTTTCGTGCACTACCTAGAGACAATGATATAGTGTTCATAAGAGATGTTTTAGATAGACACACTCATCCAGAAAAAATTTTAGAGCTAGCATACACCACTCTAGCAAATGCCGCTACCATAGTGATCATATCAGACTCACTAAAAGCACAGATAGCCCTACAGATGCTAGACAGATGTGACTTTCGCGCCATCAACATAGTAGACAGCATGCAACACAACCTAACAGTTGTAACAGGTAAAAAGATGCATATGTGGGGCAAGGGACTATAATCACCTATAAAATCTACCACTACTTATTTTAAACAACCAAATACAACAATAAGCCAGAACCCCTAATGCAAAATTGACTCAACTTTTAGAGGAGCTAGATAACGGGAGGGGTGCCCTCTCATTGCTTCACTTTCGAACAAGATAGTTTAATAGATGTTCTGATACAAGTAATGAGATTATAAAGAATACAAAAAACATTAGTGGAAAAATAGTAAAATATATAGCTATATATGGCTTATTATCAAATAAAGATACTAAAAAATAAGAACAAATATTCAATATTACAAACACCACAAATCCCATTGTTCTTGCAAATATCACAGCACTCATTCTCTACCGCCTCTGCAAGTAATTTGCAGGGATATTTATGCCTTTTGTTTTAAAAGTTCCAGGAAAAATTGTAGAAGAAAACTTAGATGTATTATTGATAGAAATTTTTACTTGTGTTGAAGATGCACCTGATAGTTTTGCTAAAATTCTTGAATTATATCTTGTGGCATAAACACCCTTTCCATAATTATTTCTACTCCCCCACTCTTAATCCATTTTGTATGATTCCAGTAGCTGCTTGTGCTGAAGTGTAGTGATATAAAGTATTAAGAGTTTTATATAATCCACCACCAGCACACGCCAAAATAAAATTACCAAGTGGTGTAGCTCCACTCTTTGGTATGCTACTTGGTGTTGGAGCATTTAGCCAAGACTGCAACCCTCCAACAAGTAAGATGATTGGAACCCACGCAATCACCCCAGTCGGATCCACAAAATTAACAGGATCTCCGAGCACATACCCATAAAGATTAGAGTCCCCGCCTGCAAACCCTATAGGATCTTTAGCAGTCCATTTGCCAGTATAAGCATCATAATCTCTATAGCCAAACCTAGTTAGCTTAGTGTCTGCATCATATAGTCCACCTGCAAATCTAAATGGTACTTTTAAAGTTTGGTTTGTGTCTGTTAGTTGTGATAGTGATCTTGGGTTTTTGGACATGGAGTATTTTAGCTTATGGCTACTTAGTGGTGGCTTTATTTATTGCTTGTTTTTTATTGATAGTTTTTCTGCCAAAAAAATCACTTAAATAAAAAGCCAATATCATCAAAGAAAAAGCTACTGTTAGGTAGATTGGGTATCGCTGCATCTCATCTTTGTGCCAAACTATCTTTTTTCTTATCTCTTTATCTTCTTGAGTTGGTTCGTATATGACTTTCGTTTTATTAAAATCAAAATATTCAATTTTAACACCTTGTGCATAAAACATTCTATACGCATCAGGTAGTTTATTTTCGGCTTTAATCTGCTGTGTATAATTAAGATCCTTTAGGAGCTTTTGAGTTTTTACATTGGTATAATATGACACTAATATATTAATCAAAATCAAAACACCGAACGCAACTCCAGCTTCTTTTTGAAAAGTTCTTTTTTTACTCTCACCGTAAACAATAATCATATAATTAGCATGAAAAATAAGAAAAAATACCAAAAGCAAAGAGGAATAAATTCTTATGCTATTTATATAGCCATCCAGATTTAATGAAAGCAAAATATTTCCAACACTTTTGTCAAAATATGTTGTGTAATTCATAGATGTGCTAAGTAAAAAAATTACAAAAATAGAACCCAC
>JAMONY010000036.1 GCA_027066325.1 Helicobacteraceae bacterium
TGGTTTCACAGATATGTAGAGAATGCAGTATGAGTAGTATTGCGTTCTATAGCTGGCGATCTAAATATGGCAGAATTTTAAATGCTTTTCTTTTTCAATATGTGTAGATGCTCATAGGTTTTGTCTGCTTTATAGTCTCTGTTTTCTCCTTTATCTGCCTTAAATCTTTGATACTCTTTTACCTGGAGACTATACTCTCCATATCTGCTCATAATCTGTTGGATATCAAGCTTACTCATAAGTCCTTCATTGTTGTAGCTTAGAAAAATGTATCTAAACTTTGCGTCTCTAATGAGCTCTTCAAGGCTTTGGCGGACTCTGCTCTTTTTGCAGTAGTCTGAACGGTTGTACTCTCTTAGCCCAGTTTTCCCTTTTGGTGCAAAGTTGTCATATCTGGTTATTGTATTCAATATGTGATAGTTTGAGCTATATTGTCTTTGGTTGTAGGGTGGGTCAAGATATAGTATGTCGCCACTAATCTCTTTGATAAGTTCATTGCTATCTCTGTTAAAAACCATATGGGTGTTATGATTTTCCATAAAATATGCAGGCTCTAATGTCAGTTTTTTGGATGCAGATTTTTTGATATGTTTTAAAAATGCCCCATAAACAGAAGCGGTGTTTGCTACCTTGTCAGCACTCTCAACCAAAGATGCCAATAGAAAATAATACAAGTTATCGTCTATCTCTTTTGCCTCTTTCCATCTCTCTATTTTTACTCTAATGGTGTCTATCTTTTTCCCGTTCTCATCGCTAAAATATTGTCGTTTACTACCGCTGCCTAAGCAGTAGTTTTGGTAGATAAAGCCGTTATCTATAAGTGGTAAATTATTTAGTTTGTTAAGGTATATCTCTTTGTCTTTTATGGGCTGATGGTTTTGAATGTAGTTTCTATTGAGCACATAGCTATAGTGCTCTAAGTCATTGCTAATGATCTGTTTGACATCCTGCTTAAAGGCTCTTCCAATTACCCCTGTGCCAGCAAATAGATCACAAAAAATCTTATCTGATAGATCTGTGCCAACTACTTTTTTAACCTCCTCTTGTATCCAAGAAGATAGTCTAGATTTTGAGCCTATATAGTTCATCTTTTCTCACTTTATCTGTCTAGCATCTTTAGTGTGCTAACTACTTGGAAGTCTACTATGTTTTAGGGACTATTTTACAGTTAGTGCATCTCTAAACCTATCTGTTTTTGATGGATCCAGTAGGTCGTTGACCAATTTTATGAGTGAGACACTCTGGTTTAGTTCTGCACTATAGATCACATAGTTGCTTAAGACTTTTTTACCATACTCTCGTGACTCTACATTGCGCATGGTCTCCATGCTCATAAAGGGCTCATATGCTCCATCTTTAAAGTTGTCTGAGCGTATATGTCTGCGTGTAAAGCCTATGCCTCCATTGTAGGCGTATGCTAGAAAGAGTGGGTGCCAGACTCTATTTTGCAGCCACCTTGTGTGATATATGGCATATGTTAAGTTGATAGTTGGATCAAACATGTCATCTAGTGAACTAAGTTTTGGTTTGATTTTTTTGCTAATATCTTCTGCTAAAAATGGCATAATCTGCATCAATCCAAGAGCATAAGATCTTGAAAGAGCAGCTGGCACAAAGCGACTCTCTTGTCTCATTAGAGAATATATGAGCGCTTTTGTCTGGTTGTCTATGTTGCCAAGCTCTTTATCATACGGCATCAAAAACCCCTGTAGCTTATACTTCGATGCCTTCTCTACTATGAAAGATTGTATTGGGAGTAGATTTGGTGCGTTGTACTTTTGGGCTAGGTCGTAGAGGTTGTCTCGAGGTGTGGTTTTGATCTCATCTAGTATCTGCTTAAAGATAAATGGATCTTTAAGATCTATGGTTGAGTTTTTGTCAGATGTTTTGAGTGAGAGATAGTAGTTTTTGTCTGTAGCTCCAACTAGCTCTTGCGCATATAGTGAATAGAAGTTGATATCCCAACTTTTAGCCAATTTTTTATATAGGTTATGACTATTTGAGACTAAAGCTTGCCAAAATAGTGCTTTATCTTTATGGCTTTGATAGTATGCTCTTTTTTCTGAACGCTTAAAGTGCTTAACTGCCTCTTTTTTGGTACCAAACTTTAGTTGATTTATACCAAGGTAGAACTCTGTTTTACTATCTAGATCTTTTGAGTCCACTTGTATCAAAGAGCTAGCAAAGTTCTGAAGTTTTTTATCATTCATGCTACTTGTAAGTGCACGATAAAAACCTTTGAGCTTTGCAACTTTGTTGATGTACTCTTTTGATGGCTTAAAGTTATAGTTTGCTCTTCTAAAGTTTCCATAACTAGCATTGAAAACTCTTAAAAAGAGTTCTGGTGGGTAGTTTTGGTACTTTTTGCTTAAGTTTTGCTCATCAAGTATAGTACTTACCTTGTAGTAGTATTTGCTATCGAGAAGTTTTAAGATTCTATCTCTTTGTGTTTTTTTAAGTGCAGAGAGTTTACCAGTACTAGCAGCAATTTCGAGACAAGATTTATCGTTACTTTTTTTAAAATCTTGCATCTTAAGTCTCATACATTTAGCGGTATATTTTACTTCAGGGCGACTGCTTTTATTGGCATATGCAAAAAACATTTTTCTGTTAACATTGTCTATCTGCCAAAAAGCTTGATCTAGTTCAGATTGAGAAACATCTTGTTTAAAAAATTGCCATATCATAAAATCTTTAGCCAATGATTTTGGTTTTTGATCTATCTGTTTTAGTGATATATCAGCTAGTAGTGGTAGTGCTACAATGGCTACTAAAAATAGCTTCAGCATAAGACTAGATGGTCTGCGCTAATGAGAATAGCACTTTAGTAAAGACCACATCTATGATCTGAAGTATTACAACTATGATCAGGGGTGCTAGATCTATGCCGTTAAACGATGTTGGCATAACACGACGGATTAGTTGATGTGCTGGATCACTTAAACGGTGTAATATCTGTATAATCTGGTTTGATGGATCTACTCTTACAAAGCTCAAGAGTGCATTGATGATGATAACCCACATGTAGATAAAGATCAGTGAATGGACTATGTTACCAAGAGCAAAGATGATACTTCCAAGCGTACTCATTTGACGATCTCCTTAAGGTAATTTTTAGTGTGTGTATAGATATCGCTCAACTCTGGTCCATGTTCGCTATTGCTAAGAAGTATGCGTAGAGACTTAAAGAGCTGTTTGCCTTTGATGGAGGTTGAGTCTATGACAAACTTTTTGAACTCATCAAACTCTTCAAAGTAGGGTGCATCTAGTAGGACTTGTCGTATCTTTTCAACACTAAGAGCAAACTCTTCTGATGCCACTTTAGGGGCAAAAACTGCCTCTATTTTGAGTTTTAACTCTTTAGTTGTGCTGCACTCATCTAAAAATAGTTTTGCTAGCTCACCTATGTCAGCATCAGCAAAGCCTACATATCTAGAGAGCTCTATGCTCTGCATGGCTCTTAGGTGTTGGTTGTTGATGTGTCTTAGCATGTCTATGTCAAACTTTGCTGGCGATTTTGAGATATTGTTAAGATCAAACCACTCTATGGCATCATCTAGTTCAAATATCTCCTCTTTGCATCTGTTGCCTATGAGTATGAGATAGTTTGTGATTGCGCTTGGTAAAAAGCCCTCACTAAGTAGCCATTTTACACTAGATGCATCATCTCTTTTGCTCATTTTTTTGCCATCGTCATTTAAGATGATAGGTAGATGTGCATATTCAACTCTCTTCTCATACCCCAAAGAGTCTCTTATGTGAATCTGTTTTGGAGTATTTGAGAGGTGATCTTCACCACGAATTACAAGTGATATATCACTCAACATATCATCAACCGCACATGCAAAGTTGTAAGTTGGTAGTTTTTGTGCACGCATGATGATGAAGCTATCTATATCTTCAGGCTCAAAGCTCATATCACCTTTGATAAGATCTTTAAAAGTTACTCTGTTTTTAGCTCTTTGGATTCTGATTGTAAATGGATTTGGGTTGTCGATGCTCTGGCTAGCGGACAGATGTGTACAGCTATCATCATAGCGAAATGCTCTTCTCTCTTTTTTGGCAAGTTCGCGCGCGTTATCTAGTTTGTCGCTACTGCAAAAACAGTTAAAAGCCATTTTGCGCTGGAGCAGATCGATCGCTAAAGCGCGATGAAAGCGTAAATTGGCACTTTGGTAGATCACATCTTTGTACTCTATGTTAAAGAGATCTAGTATCTGCAGTATCTCTTGATCTTTACCCTCTATGTTGCGTGCGCTGTCGCTATCTTCGATGCGTATAAGCAGCTCTTCATTACGCTGTTTTGATAGTATGTAGTTGAAAATAGCAACGCGTAGGTTGCCTATGTGCATATCTCCAGTTGGACTAGGAGCAAATCTGAGCATGTTTGAGCCTTAATTTTCTGCAATGATAGCCAAAAAAATATAATCGAATGGTAATATACTGATCTAGTTGAAGTAAGTTGAAGTAAAGTGGTGACTCCAAGGGGATTCGAACCCCTATGGCAAGGATGAAAACCTTGAATCCTAACCATTAGATGATGGAGCCTTTTCAGACAAATTTCTTTGTTGAGCCGAAATTATAGGCAAATTATCTTAAAGTAGCATTAAAATAGATCATTTATAAGGTCGATTTGCCAATATTATGTTATATCTTTAAGAGAGTTAAATTACTATGTGGAGTGGATGATGGTTGAGAGGTTAAGATCTGTTTGTGAGCAGTTGATAGAGCAGGGCGATTTAGAGATTGATGATAGGGTTGCAAAGGAGCTAGATAGGGATGATATCACTTTGCAGATCATTCATGGTGAGGTAGATGAGATTAAGATATACTCTATATCTAATATGGCTATATGTGACATTATCCCAATATTGAGTGATTTTGGATTTAGAACCTTAAATGAGATCACCTATGAGAGTGAATGTAACAGTAGAAAGATTTTTGTTACCAAGCTTAGATTGGGCGCTCTTTTATCGGAACTGCTTTTGGCACACAAGGTAAACATTAAAGAGTTGCTACTGAAGGCTTTGCAAGGTAAGATAAGCTCTAGCAAGCTTTTAAGACTTGTATATCTTGAGAATTTTAACGAGCAGGAGATTGTCTGGGCACGCGCTCTTAGTAGCTATGCTGGTCAAATTTTTACAGATTTTAATAGGGTGTTGTTTGAGCTATGTATCATAAGACACCACTCTCTATTTGCACTTTTGAAGAGATACTTTTTATTAAGATTTGATCCAGCTATAGTAGACCGTCAAAAGCAGTTAGATCCGCTATTGTTACAGATAGAAGAGAGGTTTAAAGAGATTCAAAGCATTAGTGATGATAGAGCCTTAAGAAGAGCGTATGAGATACTTCAAAGCTTAGTTAGAACAAACTATTTTGATAAAAAACATGTGGTATTGGCACTGAAGTTTGATGTTGCTAAGATGACACATATGCTCTCAGGTGTGCAGCCAAAATTTGAAACATTTGTCTATTCACACTACCTAAAAGGTACCCATCTTCGTATATCTAAAGTGTGCCGTGGGGGGATTAGATGGAGCAATAGAGATGAAGACTTTAGAACAGAAGTGCGCTCTTTGATGATTACGCAAGAGGCAAAAAATTCTGTTATTGTTCCCAAGGGTGCTAAGGGTGGTTTTATTATCACCGAGCCTAAATTGACATCTGAAAAATTTGAGCTCTACTATGAGATGTTTATTAACGCTCTTTTAGATGTTGTAGATAACCAAAAAGATGGCAAGATCATTAAAAATAGCAACTATGTTAGTTATGATGGTGATGATTCATATTTTGTTGTTGCAGCAGATAAGGGTACCTCTAGTATGAGTGATCGAGCAAATAAGATCGCTAAAGAGCGCAACTTTTGGTTACAAGATGCATTTGCTAGTGGATCTAGTAGTGGGTATCACCACAAAAGACTTGGTGTAACAGCTAAAGGGGCACTGAAAGCTTCGGAGCGTTTTTTTATAGAGAGAGGTATCAATTTTTATAAAGAGCCCATAACTATTGTTGGGATAGGCTCTATGAGCGGAGATGTTTTTGGTAATGGACTGATTGAGAGTGAAAAGTTTAGACTGCTAGCTGCGATAAGCTCAGATGAGATCTTTGTAGATCCAGATCCAGATCTATTGGTGGCCTATAAAGAGAGAAAAAGACTATTTGTCTCAAGTAGCTCTAGATGGTCAAATTATGATAAAAGTAAGATATCTAAAGGTGGAGCTGTTTTTAAACGCGCAAATAAGCAGATACATATTACCCCAGAGATATCAAAACTGATTCAGAGTGATAGTGAATTTTTGAGTGGTGAGGAGCTAGCAAGAGAGCTCCTGAGATTACCGGTCGATATGCTATATTTTGGTGGTATTGGTACTTATGTTAAATCAAGCACGCAGAGCAATATCTCTTTAGGTGATAAGGAGAATGAGTTTGTTAGAATTGATGCCAACCAGATAAGAGCTAAAGTAGTATGCGAGGGGGCAAATCTAGCGCTTACTATGGAGGCTAGGGTAGAGTACGCTCTTTGTGGCGGCAAGATCAATCTAGATAGCATAGATAACTCTGCTGGAGTTGACACTAGTGACCATGAGGTAAATCTAAAGATTTTACTTAATGCGCTTTTACAAAAAAAGATTATCAATGAGGAGGAGAAGAGACGGACTCTTCAGAGCGTGTGTGATAATGTTGTTGGCTCTATCATGTGGACAAATTATCTGCAATCTTTGGCTATCTCCTTGGATGCTAAAAGGTCACAAACAAATATAGAGGTCTTTAAAGAGTCGTTAGCAACCTTAGAAGAGAATCTTGATGTGTTTAAGCGAAAATATTTCAATATTCCCAAAGATCATAATTTTGATGAAGCCATAGGTGTTGATGGTAAAATTATACGACCTATATTGGCGACTATGATCTTATATGCTAAGATATTACTTCAAGAGTTACTTTGTGATAGCGGAATACTTAAGGAGGATAATTTTTTTAAAAAATACCTTTTTAAGTACTTTCCAAAGTCACTTGTTGCTATCTATGAAGATGAAATTTTACTACACCCATTAAAGGAGCAGATAGCTGCTACAGTCATTGCCAATAAGATCATCAATCAAGTTGGGGTAAGTTTCATCGGAGACTTTAAGAGTCTGGGCAAGGCTAAGTTCATGTTTAAAATCAAGGCATACCTTGTCACTAATCAGCTTTTTGATGCAGATGATATTCGCTATAAAGTCTATAGAAGTGATTATGATATGGAGTATCAAAAACAGTATGAGATACTCTTGAAGATAGAAGATGATATACTTTACAATATAGAGTGGATGCTTAAGCACAATAGAGATAGTGAGATCAATTTTAACTCTATATTGGAGTATAAAAGTGGTATAAAAGATGCTATAGGCATACTTGAAGTAGATCCACTTATGCAAAAAAATGAGACAGAGCAGTTTTTTGCAAATCTAACTCTTTTAAAGTTTGCATCAGCTGTTATAAAATTAGATAAAATCTCAAAAGCGGAGTTTAAAGATAGCGCTAAAATCTTTTATGCTCTTGTTCATAGGCTCGATATCGTGTCGCTATTTAACTCTCTTGAGATGCTTGTTGCAAAGAGTGACTTGGACGCTATTCTCCAGACTCAAGCAAAAGAGCTACTAGAGTCTTCACTTGTATATCTAAGTAGTCAAATCATCATGTTTAAGCGCGAAGATGAGGAGCCTCTAGCTGTTATATCTAGTTATTTTAGAGAGCATGATTTTAGACTAGATAGATACGATAGAGCAGTAGCATCCGTAAAAGATAGTACTAACTTATCTATAGAGTCAATTTTGGTGGCTACAAATCATCTGCTTCTACTTAAGTAGTATTTGCGAGATGGTTTTTTTGTAAGTTCTAGCTATTTTATGTTATAGTAGGTTTTGTTATTTTGTAGCAGATACTTGTAAGTATGGAGATCTACTTGGTAGTGTGTTATAATTTACCAATTGAACAGATGGGAGTTTTTGATGGGAGATTTTGTATATCACTCAACGCATTTTATGCTTAAAGCTTTTGATAAGATATTTAAAACAGATATTAAAGTTAGTGGAGTTGAAAATATCTGTCTATCTTCACCAACTCTATTTGTTGCTAATCACTTCACAAGAGTTGAGACAGTGCTTCTTCCGTATGTCATTCATCAATACTCAAAAAAACAGATTCGCTCGCTAGCTGACAAGTCGCTTTTTACTGGAGTGTTAGGTAGTTATCTAGAGGAAGCGGGTGCGCTATCTACTGCTGCTCAAGGTAGAGACGATATTATTGTTGCAGATCTGATAAGTGGGCATAAAAATTGGCTTATCTATCCAGAGGGCAATATGGTAAAAAATAAAAACATCATAAAACATGATGAATTTATAATAAATGTTCCAGATAGACAGGGTAGTATACATACTGGTGCTGCCATGTTGGCTATGAAGTCACAGCTACTACGCAGTCAGTTAAGAGCCAATAGTAGAGATGGTGAGATAACTCAGATGGAGCAGATCAAAGAGAGATACTCTTTGATGGATAGTGAGCTCTCTTATCACTCCACTAAGATCACTCCTATCAATATAACATACTTACCAATTCGTCCAGGTGAAAATGCTATGATGAAAATGGCATCATTTTTTATGGGTGATAAAGAGATACCATCCATGCATGAAGAGCTAGAGATAGAAGGCAATCTGCTCAGTAATGCTCAAATATTTATCCATTTTAGTAGACCTATTGATATGGCTCACTATCTGCACCATGCAAAGCACTCAGGTGCTATACAGATGGAGCAAGATAGTCAAAAGCGCGATAGTAATATACTTCATAACTTTAGACATCCACTTACAACTTTGATGATGGACAGTGTCTATAAAGAGACTCTAGTAACCTTGGAGCATCTCTTTTGTGCTATTTTACACCATGGCTCTAGCCATAAGTTTGACAGATCGTATATGAAACAGTTGATCTATCTTATAGCAGATCATCTAAAGTCTCAGCAGATATATAGATTGCATAGCGATATAGACGCAGGTGCTATAGAGCTCTTGAGTGACAACCATCATGATGCTTTTGAGTCCATACTGAATCTAGCGCTCTCTCAAGAGGTTTTAAGAGAAGATAGGAGCGGCAACTATAGCGTGGATGTAGAAAGTTTGAAGAATGAACATACTTTTCATACTATTAGATTAAAAAATACAATACTGGTTATATATAATGAGATTTTTTTACTAGATGAGCTAAAACGCTGTGTGGATATGGTGCTAGTGAAAGATAGAAGATGTGTAGGTGAAGATATCTTCTATAGAGTCTATCGTCAAGATCTTGCAATATTTAAACAAGACTATAGCGTACACTACTCAGTTATCCGCTCAAAACCAAAAGAGATAGGCTCACCGTTTATACTTTATAATAGCAATTTTACAACAGGCATACTATTTTCACATGGCTACAAGTCAGCTCCTGCAGAGATAGAGAGTCTTGGGCGCTATCTACATGAGAGAGGTTATAATTTTTATGGAGTTAGATTAAAAGGGCATGGTACTGTTAGTGAGGATCTGCGCGATAGCACATATCAGCAGTGGTGTGACTCTTATGAGCGAGGGTATGCAGCACTAAGACAGGTCTCATCAAAGATAATTTTAGGTGGATTTTCAACAGGTGGTCTTGTGGCTCTTTTGAGTTCAATAGGTAAGGAGCGACCAGTAGATGGTATTGTCTGCATTAATACTGCTATAAAACTTAATGATATTCGTATAAATTATATTGTTCCAACATTAAATATGTTCAATGACTTTTTAGCTCTTTTTAATGCAGATCTGAAATATATAGAGACTGAACCAGAAAATCCAAGCATAAACTATCATAAAAATTACATTAAATCTATAGCCCAGCTTAAAAAACTCATAGAGATAACAAACAAAAACCTCAAGAGAGTAGATGCTCCAATACTTATCTTGCAAGCAGATCAAGACCCTGTAGTAAACCCAAATAGTGCTAAGATTATCTATGACAATATTAGCTCAAAAGAGAAGAGGCTCTCTATGCTTAAGTATAAAAGACATGTTATAACGATGGGTGATAGAAGTGTTGATATCTTTGTAGAGATTGAT